>JAHELO010000275.1 GCA_024644145.1 Christiangramia sp. | reverse complement strand
TCTGTTGAAAAGAACGGAATTACCTGGATAGGACCTGGCTCTAAAGCTATAAAGGTTATGGGAAGCAAACTTGCCGCAAAAGACGCGGTTAAGGCTTATGATATTCCTATGGTGCCTGGTATAGATGAAGCAATCAACGATACAGAGAAAGCAAAGCGAATTGCAAAGGATATAGGCTTTCCAATTCTTATAAAAGCTTCTGCCGGAGGTGGAGGTAAAGGTATGAGAGTGGTAGAGAAAGAAAAGGACCTGGAGGACCAGATGAAACGTGCCATTAGTGAAGCTGAATCTGCCTTTGGAGATGGATCGGTATTTATTGAAAAATACGTTTCTTCTCCACGCCATATAGAGATCCAGGTTCTCGCCGATACCCATGGTAATTATTTGCATTTGTTCGAAAGAGAATGTAGCATTCAACGGCGTCATCAAAAGGTGGTGGAAGAAGCGCCCTCTATAGTATTAGATGATAAACTAAGAAAGGAAATGGGGGAAGCCGCGGTTAAAGTAGCTAAAGCCTGTGATTACGTAGGTGCCGGTACCGTGGAATTCCTTTTCGATGAAAACAGGAATTTCTATTTTCTGGAAATGAATACACGCCTGCAGGTAGAACACCCGGTTACTGAATATATTACCGGGATAGACCTTGTGGAGCAACAGATCCAGATTGCCAGAGGTGAAGAACTTCAATTCTCTCAAACGGATCTGAAAATTAAAGGTCATGCCATGGAACTGCGTGTATATGCAGAAGATCCTCTGGAAGATTTTATGCCAAGTACCGGTACGCTGGAGAAATATGTTATTCCTACCGGTGAAGGGATACGCCTGGATAATGGATTTGAAGAGGGGATGGAAGTTCCTATTTATTACGATCCCATGCTTGCAAAACTTATCACCTATGGTAAAACCCGGGAAGAGGCTATACAGATGATGATCAAAGCGATTGATCAGTACATCGTGGAAGGAGTAAGTACCACGCTGCCTTTCGGGAAATTTGTATTTCAGCATGATGCTTTTAAAAGCGGGAATTTCGACACACATTTTGTAAAGAAATATTATTCTCCGGAAGCCTTGAAAGAAGAGACTCAGGAGGAAGCAAAACTTGCAGCCCTCCTGGCGTTGAAGCAGTATATGACAGATAAAGAATTACTAAGAATACCCCATAATTAAATTTCAGGATTTAAGATGAGTCAGAACCTCGATAAATTAAAAAATAAAATCGCTGAAGCCCATAAAGGTGGAGGTGAGAAACGAATCGCCAAACAACACGAAAAAAAGAAGCTTACGGCTCGCGAGCGGGTAAATTATCTGCTTGATGAGAATTCATTCGAAGAAATAGGGATCCTGGTCACCCACAGAACTACAGATTTTGGGATGGATAAGCAGAAATATTATGGGGATGGAGTGATCACCGGGTATGGTACAATAAATGGCCGACTGGTATATGTATTCGCCCAGGATTTCACTGTTTTTGGTGGTTCCCTTTCTGAAACCCATGCCGAAAAGATCTGTAAGATCATGGATATGGCTGTTAAGGTTGGAGCGCCGGTAATTGGCTTGAACGATTCCGGTGGTGCCCGAATTCAGGAAGGTGTGAAATCCTTGGGTGGTTATGCCGATATCTTTCACCGTAATGTAAAAGCTTCCGGAGTGATTCCGCAGATATCTGCAATTATGGGACCCTGTGCCGGAGGAGCGGTATACTCGCCGGCCATGACAGATTTCACCCTAATGGTGGAGGATACTTCCTATATGTTTGTAACCGGACCCAACGTGGTAAAAACCGTAACCAATGAGGAAGTAACTTCAGAAGAACTTGGCGGGGCCAGCACGCATTCTACTAAATCTGGTGTGACCCATATAACTGCCGCGAATGATATTATCTGCCTGGAGAATATTAAGCAGTTAATAAGTTACATGCCACAGAACAATCAAACCCCTCCGGAAAAACTTGAATATATTCTTGGAGATGAACATCGGGAGGTACTCGAAAGTATAGTCCCCGATAATTCCCATAAACCTTATGATATGCATGAGGTGATTAAAGGAATTATAGATGATGATTCCTTTTTCGAGATCCATAAAGATTATGCCGATAATATTATCGTTGGATTTTCCCGGATTGGGGGGAGAAGCGTAGGAATTATTGCTAATCAGCCAATGAGTCTGGCAGGAGTTCTGGATGTAGATTCTTCAAAAAAAGCCGCCAGATTCACGCGGTTCTGTGATTGTTTTAATATTCCGCTGCTGGTTCTTGTAGATGTGCCGGGATTTTTACCGGGAACAGATCAGGAATGGAACGGAATAATACTCCACGGAGCAAAACTTCTTTACGCCCTGAGTGAAGCTACGGTACCTAAGGTAACGGTAATTACCAGGAAAGCTTACGGGGGTGCTTATGATGTAATGAACTCCAAACATATTGGAGCAGATTTCAATTTTGCCTGGCCTACGGCAGAGATCGCGGTGATGGGTGCCAAAGGAGCCTCTGAGATCATATTTAGAAAAGAGATCGCAGATGCCGAAGATCCTGAAAAGAAACTGGCAGAAAAAGAGGCTGAATATGCCGAGAAATTTGCCACTCCTTTTGAAGCCGCTCAACGAGGATTTATCGATGAGGTGATCATGCCAAAAGATACCAGGAGAAAACTGATAAAGGCCTTCAGTGCCTTGGAGAATAAGCATGTGTTAAGACCAAACAGAAAACATGGAAATATACCATTGTAAGATGGGGGAGTAGATCGATAAACTGGTTTGTTTTAAAAACTTAAGCTATTTAGTTTAATTACCCCAATGTTCTAACTGTCACAGAAAATCTGGTTCAAATGAAATTCAATAGAATAGTCTGTGTAGACAACACGAAATTAAATGAGGATGCGATCTCTGAATTGCAAAATCTGAGTGATGAAGTGAAGGTCTATACAGATTATCCTGAGTCTCGGGAAAAAATCATAGACAGGATAGGGAACGCCGAAGCAGTGATCGTATCCTGGCATACAAACCTTGATGAGCAGGTAATCAAAGCCTGTAAAAATCTCCGGTATATAGGGATGGCCTGTAGCCTTTATGATGAGGAATCTGCAAATGTTGCCGTTAATTTTGCCCGTGAAAAAGGGATTGTCGTAACCGGGATTAGTGATTATGGCGATCCTGGGGTGGCAGAATTTATAATATCCGAACTTATCCAGTTACTTAACGGCTATAAAGGCAGGCAGTGGATGGAAATGCCCCGGGAGCTTACAGATTTAAAAATAGGGATCGTAGGACTGGGAACTACAGGCAAACTTCTGGCAAAATGCCTGTTACCTTTCGGGCCGGAATTATCATATTACAGTAGGTCCAGAAAAGAAGACTGGGAGGAAAAAGGCCTGAAATATAAATCCCTGCAAGAGCTTCTTGCCAAAAATGAGGTGGTTTCCATTCATCTTCCCAAAAACTCAAAATTGCTGGGAAATGATGAATTTGAACAACTTGGGTCAGGTAAGATTCTTATAAATACATCTTTAGGCCTGGCCTTTGATGA
>JAHELO010000274.1 GCA_024644145.1 Christiangramia sp. | reverse complement strand
GTACCCAGCCCCCTAATACGTACTGTTGGAGAATCACCCGGTGATCCCGCACTAACAATCTGCACCCCGGAAACTTTTCCTTGAAGGGATTGCATAACATTGGAGGTTGGAGTCTTCTCGGTCTCCTCTGAATCTATAGAAGCAATAGCCCCGGTTAGATCTCTTTTCTTTTGAGTACCATATCCTACAACTACCACCTCGTCCAGTTGGCCCGGATCTTCTGTTAGGCTTATATTATAGGTATCCTGTGAAGTGATTTCATTCTCCTGGGCAGAAAAACCTAGAAAGGTTACCCTGAATTTATCTCCAACTTCTACATTTTCCAATGTGAAGTTACCGTCAAAATCTGTCACTGTAAAAATAGATTTCCCTACTACTTTTACTTCAGCTCCCGGTAAAGGGACCTGCTTACCATCTGTAACAGTACCATTAATGGTTTTGGTTTGCTGTGCATACCCAAGTCCTGAAAAGACTAAAAATAGTACACTAGCCAAGAATAGTTTTCCTTTCATACTAGTTAGATGTTTTGCTTAATTTGTCAAAGAAAGATACGCCCAAAAGCGATTTTTACGCAATCGTTGTAGTACACAACTACTACTACACAGCAAATTAATGCTTATTGACCTGAATTGCAAGGCATTGAAATATTTTTGAAGTAGAAAAAAGAAGAAAATTTTACCCTATGATGTAGTAATGTAGTAGTATAATTTTGATTGTTTTTGAAGCTTTTCTTAAGAATTTAAAAATTCTTTATCAGAAATTTTGTCAAATTCACATCACTGTCAAGGTCCATTTTTTTTCTTAGTCTGTATCGATGAACTTCTACCCCTCGAACTGAAATTCCCATAAGTGGAGCAATTTCCTTGGAACTTAGATTCATCTTCAAATAGCTACATAATTTTAGATCCTTTCCCGTTAATTTAGGATACTTCTCTAGAATGTCCTTAAAGAAATCTTCATGTACTTCATTAAAATTAGTTTCAAAGACCTGCCACTCATCCTTATTCTTAACCGCATGATTTATTTTGGTCATGATATGTTTAAGCCGGAACTGGTTCGAGAATTTTGCTTTATCCTTATTTAGTTCACCCTGTATTTCCATTAAGACCTCATTCTTTTTGGCCGCCATCATGGTTGTATTGGCTAATTCTTTCCTTTTCAGGTCGATCTCATGCATCAACCGCTCCTTTTCGATACGGTTCAGTCTTTCAGCGTGTTCTTTTTCAAATTTCTCCTCCAGTTGTAATTGATGCTTTTTAAGCTTTTGTCGGTTCAGCCAGTAGATAAGGTATAGTATTCCTATAAACAGGACCACATATAATGATTTCATGGGCCAGGAAAGATACCAGGGTGGAGCTATCGAGAATTTGAAACTTTTGGAATTACTTTCACTCAAACCCGTTCCTACCGCACTTAATTGTAATTGATAATCGCCATGATCTAAATTTCTAAAATTTAAGATTCCGGAGTTAACAATTCCGCTAAGTTCTTCTTCGCCACTTAAAGTGTATTTGAGACCTGATGCGTGAGAAAAGGGCATTCCAATTTTAATAGAAATATTCCTCGAATCGCTAAAAGGAATCTGCGGGGAACCCTCCAGGGAATAGCTTTGCGTGTCATCCCGAAAATCCTTTATATAAGGTTCACCAAGCCATTGGTCTTTATTTTTCCTTTTTAATTCATTTAAATTAACTCTGGCAAATCCGTCGTTAAGGGTTACATAAAATACAGAGTCATTTTCCTTTACAAAATTCTCATTAGACTTCACTAACCGGTAATTCAAATCTTTAGAACCCAGTAAAAATTTCTCTCCCTTCAGGTCTGTAATGATCAAATCACCGTCCTTGTCATTTACAAAAACGTAATACATGTCGTCCTGATAGATAAGACGATAACCCATATATTCCTTCAATTCCTGAAATGACTCAAAGTCTTCTTTAAAAGGATTGTACTTATACCATTTATTATTTACATATGCCGAAAACTGATTGTTGATCTTATATATCTTAGGATTAAAGTTTTCCTTTTTCCCGAGGGATCTGACCTTCTTTAAATTAAGATCCTGGAAATTCTCATGGGTGATCTTATATATACCTTCATAAGGATGGGCAGCCCAAATGGTATTTTTATTTTCAAAAACCACTTCCTTTACCGGAAAATTGATCTCCGGTAATTCAGATATAGTTCCCTTTTTTCTATCTAAGAGACTTATACCCGTGTAACTACCAATAAGCAAACTATCTTGCTTTCCCGGAATCTCGCTTATAGTAAAACTACCCGTACGGCTATCTAATGGAATAAACTGATCCCTGGCAATATTATAAACCCCGGTATTATGGTTTGCATACAGTAATTTATCAATTTCCTGCAGATTCCAGGTATGATCGCCGGCATTCTCAATTAAATTGAGATCACCACCTGAAAAAACATAGGTTCCGGTATTACTTGCGAGGTAAAAATTATCTTTATAATTCTGCAAGTCATAGACGGCTCCCAGTTCCCCCGAAATATCTGTATAAAATCTTACTGGTGACTGCAGATCTACCATATCTACCCCTTTATCCAGGGCCAGCCAAAGCTTTTCCCGGGAGTAGGCCATGCCTAGCACCGTATTATTCTGAAGTCCAGAATTCCGGTTAAAAACCTGAAAATTTCCATTTCGCAAATCATATTGTATGATCCCGTCTTTTATGGTTCCAAGGATGATCTCATTTGCAGAGACCGCCAGAATATGATTTAATTCAGACCTCTTAAAAAGATCATTCAGTCGTGAATTATTAAATCGCGTTAACCGACCATCAGAATACATAAACAAAGATTCTTTTCCCGCTATATATAAAGTATCACCATAGGTTTCCAGGTCTATAATATTCAAATCATCCAAAGCACTTAGATCACCCTTAAGAGGAGCAGTTTCCCCATCTTTATCTAAAAAAGCCAGCCCATTTTTTCGGGGCGCATGAAGCAGTTTCCCTTTATATACACCCAGCGCTGTAGAAACAATATCTTTTACTCTTGAGATGCTGTTATTTTCGTATATGAAGACACCACCGAACGACCTGAAATAAATTGCCTTATCAAATGAAAGGATCTCCCAGAATTCATCACTTTGCAAATCAAATTGCTCCATAAGCGGGGTGAGAGAAGTGTATTGCATACTTCCTTCGTCAGTAGTTTCCCAGTATCCAAATTCTTCATACGAACCCGTAAAGATCTTGTCTTCATGTGGATAAACTGAACGAATGATAGAATGACTATCCAGGGTATACAAATCCCAGTTAATTCCGTCAAAAACTAGAAGGCCCTGGTTGTTTGCTGTATATACAATACCACGATCATCAACAGCAATATCCCAGTTTTGACTAGCCGCAGAATATTCGGCAGGTGAAAAGTTTTGTATAGGTGGCACCATTTCCTGCGAATAGGTATTACATATAAATAACACCAATAAAATCAGGTACTTTGAAACTTTTTTAGCCATTCTGTATAATCAATTGAGCAGTTATTGTGCAGGTGAAAATTAAGGATTTTCAA
>JAHELO010000006.1:7206-14306 GCA_024644145.1 Christiangramia sp. | reverse complement strand
CCTCAAATTTTTTAAAAATATGAACAAAATATTAAGTACCTGTCTTTTGGCTACGGCACTTTTCTTTGTATCCTGTGACCAGGATAAGAGAGATGCAGACATAGCCCAGACAGAAAGAACTGAACAGGAAAATTTTAATTTTAAGGCAGATGAATTCGCAGATCTAAAAATCCTGCGTTATCAAATCCCGGGTTGGGAAAACCTAAGCCTTAAAGAGCAAAAACTGGTATATTACCTTACCCAGGCAGGCCTTGCTGGACGTGATATTATCTGGGATCAGAATTACCGTCACAATCTAACAATTCGTGAGGCTCTGGAAAATATTTATGCTAACTATTCTGGTGATACTTCTTCTGAAGACTGGGAAGCTTTTGAAACTTACCTGAAAAGAGTGTGGTTTAGCAACGGTATCCACCATCACTACTCGAATGCTAAATTAAAACCTGGTTTCAGTAAAGAGTATTTTGATACCTTATTAAAAGAGACCAATACAGACCTTACTGGTGAAGCATATGAGGTGATCTTTAATGATAAAGATGCCAAAAAAGTTAACCTTAATGAGGCTGAAGGCCTTATAAAAGGTTCAGCAGTGAACCTGTACGGGGAAGATGTTACCGCTGAAGAAGTGGATGCTTTTTACGCGAAAATGAAATCTCCAGACCCGGAGAAACCACTTGCCTATGGTTTAAATTCTAAACTGGTGAAGGAGAACGGAAAGCTTGTAGAGAAGGTTTATAAGAGCGGTGGACTATACGGTGAGGCTATAGACGAGATCGTAAAATGGCTTGAAAAGGCTAAAACTGTGGCTGAAAACGAAAAGCAGGCAGAGGCATTGGGCTTATTAATAGATTATTATAAGACCGGAGACCTTAAAACCTGGGACGATTACAATGTGGCCTGGGTTAAAGCTACTGAAGGAAATATAGATTATATCAACTCATTTATTGAGGTTTATAATGATCCTAAGGGTTACAGAGGTTCTTACGAGAGCATCGTGCAGATCAAGGATTTTGATATGTCTAAGAAAATGAGCGTTCTGGAAGAAAACGTTCAGTGGTTTGAAGATAATTCACCACTTATGGATGAGCATAAAAAAGATTCTGTGGTTGGTGTTACCTATAAAACGGTAATCGTAGCCGGCGAAGCAGGAGATGCATCTCCTAGTACCCCAATTGGTGTGAATCTTCCCAACTCCAGCTGGATAAGAAAAACCCACGGAAGTAAGTCTGTTTCTTTAGGGAATATAATTCAGGCGTATGAAAATGCGGGTGGTTCAGATAAACTGAAAGAATTTGCACATGACGAAGAGGAGATCGCACTTTCAGAAAAATATGGAGCTCAGGCAAGCAAATTGCATACGGCACTTCATGAAGTAGTGGGTCATGCCTCTGGCCAACTGAATCCGGGAGTAGGCGAGACCAAGGAAACTTTGAAGAACTATGCGTCTACTTTGGAAGAAGGTCGTGCAGATCTTGTTGGTCTATACTACCTGATGGATCCAAAACTAGAGGAGCTTGGACTTACAGATAATCATGAAGAGCTTGGAAAAACGGCTTATAATAATTACATCCGTAACGGATTGGTTACTCAATTGGTGAGACTGGAATTGGGCGATGATGTTGAAGAGGCTCACATGAGAAACCGTCAGTGGGTAAGTGCATGGGTTTATGAAAAAGGCAAGAAAGACGGTGTGATTGAAAAAGTGGAAAAAGACGGGAAGACTTATTATGATATTAAAGATTATAAGAAGTTACGTGAGTTGTTTGGTGAGCTCTTGAAAGAAACCCAGAGAATTAAATCTGAAGGTGATTTTAAGGCGGCTAAGAACCTTGTGGAAACCTACGGGGTAAAGGTAGATCAGGAATTGCATAAAGAGGTTCTTGATAGAAATGCTAAATTCAAGTCGGCTCCCTATAGCGGATTCATTAATCCTGTTCTGGTTCCTGAAATGGATAAGAATGGAGAGATTACTGCAATTAAAGTGACTCAGCCGGAATCTTTTGAGAAGCAGATGATGACTTATGCTAAAGATTACAGCTTTTTGACGAAAAAAAAGGAAGCTAAAAAGATGAATGAAAAAGAAGAAATTGCCAACACAGCTGAAATGTAAAATTTCATTCTTCTGATATATTTAAAGCCCGGCAACTGCCGGGCTTTATTTTTTTAGATCTTTACTAGAATTTTGCTCTGCCTTTTTTCTTAGACTTAAGAGCTTAATGAATCTATAACAATACTAAATTTGTTTGAGTGTCTCACTCCCTTGATCTGGTAAAAGCAGAGGTCCTAGCTTTTAATTAAAATCTGTCTTTAAAAAAAGCCTTTCCACCTTTTCTCTGGCCCATGGTGTTCTTCTTAAGAATTTGAGACTTGATTTTATGGAAGGATCACTCTTAAAACAATTGATATTAATCCTGTCGGCAAGCCCTTCCCAGCCGTAATGCTTCTGCAACATTTCCAAGATGGTTGCCAGTTTCATACCGTGTAAAGGATTGTTTGGTTGTGAATTCATATGGTTACTTAGTTTAGCCTCCGAGCCTAGGCGGTTAGGCTCTTATAATTTTATACTCATTCCAAAAATAGAAAGCCAGGGTTAATTTAAACTCATTCTCTAACCTCCGTCCAGTTTAGCGTTTGCCAGATCATCTTTAAGGATGATTTTAACCTGTAGATGAGATCTGCTTTGGTGATTGGTTCTTGAAATTATACTTTCTTTACAAATTTTGTGAGAATGACGATCTGTTGGCCTTCGACTTTTCCTTCTATCTGTTCAGCATTATCATGCACCAGAGAAACTCTTCTCACCGCTGTTCCTCGCTTTGCGGTTAGACTGGATCCCTTTACATTAAGGTCTTTCGTAAGGACTACGGTGTCACCGGCTTCTATCACCGCCCCGTTACTGTCTTTATGAATGATGGAGTTTATAGACTGATCCGACTTTATTCCGGCCTTTGCCCATTCCTTTACCTCATCTTCCATGTACATCATCTCCAGGAGATCATTGGGCCAGCCCTCAGATTTCAACCTGTTAAGCATTCTCCAGGCCATAACCTGTACTGCCGGGATCGTGCTCCACATGCTATCGTTTAAGCAACGCCAGTGATTTGGTTCAGTCTTTTCCGGATCTTCGATCTGCTCTTTACAGGTATTGCATATTAGGATGCTGTTTTCAAGACCTGCCTGAGGAGATTCAGGGATCTTATAAACATTCAAATCTTCCGTATTACCACATAATTCGCAGGTGGAATCACTACGTTCTTTTAAACTTTGTTCAATAGACATGATAAATGAATTTGGCTGCAAAGATAACTGATAGAGATATTACAGCTCCTTGATAGGCAATCGAATATTAAGATTGCTCTGGTGGAAAAGGCGGTTTCTAATAAGAGCTGAAAATTAATGTGAATTGTCTGAAATATATTCCATCACCCGTTCTTCCAGAATTGGCAGGGTAACTACACCTTCTTCCAGTATAACTTCATGAAATTTCCTGATATCGAACCTCTGGCCCAGAGCTTCTTCAGCCTTTTTTCTTAATTCTCTTATTTTTAATTCCCCGATTTTATATGATACTGCCTGGCCTGGCCAGGAGATATAGCGATCTACTTCTGTATTTACTTCATGAATAGACAGAGCGGTATTGTTTTTCATAAAATCTACCGCCTGCTCTCTGGTCCATCCTTTCGCATGGATGCCGGTATCAACTACCAGGCGGCAAGCCCGCCATTGTTCATAGGTTAGTTTTCCGAAGATCTCATATGGATTTCGGTAAATGCCCATTTCTTCGGCAAGGAATTCTGAGTAAAGACCCCAGCCTTCGCCAAATGCCGATATATAAAATTTCCTCCTGAATTCAGGTATTTCTTCACCTAGCTCATTATTCAGCGAGATCTGAAGGTGATGACCGGGAACAGCCTCATGTGCAGTGAGGGAAGGCAAGACATATTTTGGCCGGCTAGCAAGATCATATGTGTTTACCCAGTAATAACCGGGCTGGGTTTCATTGGAAGCTCCAATATACCTGCCAGTAGTATATTTGGGGGCGATAGCTGCTGGAACTTCAGCCACTCCATAAGGTTTACGCGGAAGTTTGGTGAAATATGCCGGTAATTTGGCATCTATTCTTTTGGCAATATCGCGGGCGAACATAAGTAACTCTTCCGGGGTGTCTGCATAGAACTGCTCATCTGTTCTCAGGAACTTGAAAAATTGAGAAAAAGATCCTTGAAAACCCGTCTGTGCCATTACCTTTTTCATTTCTTTATTAATGCGGTCTACTTCTGTTAAACCTATATTATGAACTTGATCGGCGTTTAGCCCCAGGGTGGTATAATATTCAAGTAGGTAATCGTAATGTTCCCTGCCCCGGGGAGTTTCAGAGAGTCCTAGTGCAGTTCTGGTTTTTGGAAAATATTCGGTTTCGAAAAATTTCTTGATCTTCCTGAATTCAGGAATTACATTCATTGTGATCGCCTTTTCAGCCACACTTAAAACCGAATCTTTTTGCTTCTTTGATAATGTTCCCGGTAGATGTTCAAAAGGTTTATAAAAATAGCTATCTCTGTAATCTTCGACGATCTGGCTGTCGTATGTGTTTTCATAACCCTCAAAAATCACTAGTGGCTGTGTAATTCCTTCCCGTAAACCTTCTCTTAAAAGAATGAAATGCTGATCTACATAGGTTGGGATTGCATTCAGTTTATCCAAATAAGCCTTTACCTGTTCATAATTATTAAGATCACGAATATGGTAATTCAGGCTGAGATGGAATCCTGCATCAGAAAGCAATGGGTTCAAATAGGCTTTGTATTCGTAAGTCTTGACGGTATTCCTGAGATCATATTTAAGAAGAGCGGCAGAAATTTTTTGAGATTCTGTAAGTTGATCTGGCTTCAGGTTTTTAAGATCTACCAGCAACTTTTCTGCGAATTCAGCTTCATTTTTATAATGGCTCCGGGTATATAAGCCTAGCGGATATTGGGAACGGTTATAAGGTTCATGTTCCTGAAATTTTTTAATAAGCTTTTGGAGGACTAAAGAATCTTTCTGTGAATATACTGAACCGGAAAAAAATATTAAAATGGCCAGAATAGCCTGAAGAAATCGCATAAGTGGAATTTTTTCTAAATATACTTAATTACCTAAAATGCGGGCCCAAAGTCTTGGAAGAAGCTTTTTAGCATCGGTAATTTCTTTTTCAGTCTCAGTGGCGCTAAGTTCTCCATGTTCCTTAGTGAGTAGATAGCTAAAAATGAATGGAGCCTCCGGATCTTCAATATCCATCTTTCCAAATCTAAGATCATTAAAGTATAAGTTGTCATTCTCCTGGGAAAGACTATACCAGCCTTCGCTTATTTGAATAAGCCTGTTAAAATTAGGGTCCTTCTGCAGGGGTCCGGCTAATTCATGATTTTTAGGAACCTGGTAAAAATTAATAGGCTGACTGTCAAAAATGGAATAATTTCCAATATAAAATCGATCTTCAGATTCAATATTTGCGGTCCATAGGATCGCGTTTAGGGGAGTAGGCCTGGTATCTAACCTTTCGTATGCAATTTCTTGTGATTCAAGGGCATTTTCAAATTTCTGATAGGTATATAATTTAAGTCCCGGGGTAATGATGAGTAGATAGAAACTGCTCAAAAGCAGCCCTGCAGTATTAAATTTTCTGCGTTTCGGGTCACTTCTCTTATTGCTCATAGCCAGGATAAGAAAAACCAGAAATGGCAAGGTGTACAAGGGATCTATTACAAAGATGTTCTTATAAGCCAGGCGAAGATCAAAAGGCCAGAAAAGCTGTGTTCCCCATGTGGTGTGTGCATCCAGGAGAGGATGTGTGAACAGCCCCCAGAACATCAACCAGGACCAGTTTTTCCAGGTCACTTCACTGCTGGATTCAATTTTTGAGATAAGCCAGCCAAAAACAGGGGCAAAGATTACTGCGAATACTATGGAATGTGTAAAACCCCGGTGAATTTCTATAGCGGTGATTGTATCGAAAAAATTTCCTGCAAACGTATCAAGGTCGGGGATAGTGCCAGCAATGGCTCCATAAAGCATCGCCTTATTTCCAACTTTTTTACCTAGCACTGCTTCACCAACAGCTGCCCCTAAAACGATCTGGGTAAGTGAATCCATAGGGGCAAATATACTTGCTAATATTTAAAGGAGGCTCCTGTAATCTTCTGGGATGTTAAGACTACTCTTCAACGATTTTCATCTTCCTAAGGAGGAAGGAGGCGTTCATATTCTGGCAGATGCCCTTTTTCAAGTGATAATCGAAATGAAGTTCATCATGCAGGATTTCTGCATCGAAATAAAAATTCTCCACCTGAGCTAATTCCTCGCTTATCTCACACAGGCTAAGATCGTGTGTGGCAATGATCCCAGTGGAATTTGTGCCAACCAGTCTCTGCACGAATTTCCGTGAACCAATTGCCTTATCTGTACTATTAGTGCCTTTAAGGATCTCGTCCAGGATTATAAAATAATTTTCAGTTTGGATCTTGTCTACAATAAATTTCAACCGCTTAAGTTCAGAAAAGAAGTAAGATTCATCATCGCCTAAGGAATCGCTGGTGCGCATACTGGTAATAAGTTTAACAGGAGCATAACTGCAGGACCGGGCGCAAACAGGCAAGCCTATATTAGACATAAGGATTTGAAGCGCCACAGTTCTTAGAAAAGTACTTTTCCCGGCCATATTCGCTCCGGTGATAATAAAGAACTGCTCTCCGTCGATTCTGAAATCATTTGTGATACGCTTGGAAGGTTCCAATAGTGGATGTCCCAGTTCTTTGGCGTGAGTACCCTGAGCGTTGTTCAAAATTTCTGGATAGGTATAATCCTGATGGTTGAAAGCAAAATTCCCTAAACTGTTATATGCATCAACACGTTCAACAGCTTCAAACCAGTGTTCTACAGCAGCATGATGATGTTCAATCCACTGTTCCAGCCTGTAGGACTGCCGGAGATCCCAAAGAAAGAAGCCATTGGCAATAATCCCAAAAAGGAAATTATTGCGTTGATCTAAGGCGTCTATAGCCCTGGAGAACTCTTTTAAAATAATTGAAGACTTTTTGGAATCTGAGGTGATGGAATTT
>JAHELO010000006.1:0-7196 GCA_024644145.1 Christiangramia sp. | reverse complement strand
AAAGTATCCTGTACCTTACTTACTGTAGCAGACAGTTCGTTGATCTTCTTAAGATAAACACCGGTTATAAGAACTCCTATTACAAACCATAACAGGACCTGAGAGAAACCTATTATCCCAAGGTAGAATATAATAAATACCCCAAGGGAAAGGGAAGTGAATAGAGTAGGGAACCATTTCATAAAACTTGGTACAAAACTTTTGTAGCTGCGTATCCAATTCAGAATAAGCTGTGAATCTGTTTCAGTTTTCACCAGGGTGGCCGTGGCCGAATAATTCTGTCTCCAGTCTGCTTTGGCGGCAAGTTCCTTAACCGCTTCCTGTTTTTTAACAATATCAACTGTTTTATTGGCAAGCAGGATTTTTGCAAGTCTGGCCTTTCCTTCCTTTAATGCTGTTCTATTCAGAAACTGGAAGAATGATTTTTTCCCGAAAAGGTCAATATCTCGCGAGTATTCATGGTCGTCAGGGTCAAACTCCTTTCCGTCTGGGAAATGTGAAAAATCTCTGGTTTTAAGGACTTTTAATTCAAGTTTATTGATCTCTGCTAATGCTCTTAGTTTTTCTCTTTCCTTTTTGAGATCTGTATGTCTGGAAACGAGAAAAATGAAAACTGCTGTAAGAGCAATCCCGAGAGGAAGCAGGATATTAATATTATTAAAAAAATAATAGACAGATGCGCCTATAGCAAGAAAAACAATGAGCCTCAGAGTGCTTGATAGCACAAGCTTTTTGGTAATTCTATCTTCTAGTTCGGAATATTTCGCCTGGCGCGAAGTGTAAAATTCTTCAGGTTTTATCATTGCAGAGCTTCAAGTTCCTTTCTTAATTTTTTGGTAAGACCGTTTACGACAAGATTGTAGGAATGGTCTATCAGTTCAAAAACGAGATGAGGATCCAGCCTCCCGTCTAAAACCAGTGTATTCCAGTGCTGCTTGTTCATATGATATCCAGGAAGTATATTCTCTTCATAATTTTCCCGGAGTTGAATAGCCCGCTCAGGGTCACATTTTAAGTTTGCCCTTAAGGGGATCTCATCCATTGATACTATGGAAAACATCTTGCCCATTACCTTCAGGACAAGGTTGTCTGGCCCAAAGGGAAGACCTTCGGTTACCCCTTTCTTTTGAAGACAATAATCCCTGAATGTATCAATATCCATTTGGAGCCCGTAGTATTTAAAATTTCTTTGAAATTTCTATTTGCCTTAGCGGATAACGTTTTGAAGTTTACCCGGTAATCTATTAATTATCCCTTATCTATCTTTTTATTTTCTCCGTCCTCTATGGTTAGAGCTGTGTAATCCAATTTCCAGCCAATGGTTTCCACGATCTTTTCCATTAATACAATGGTATCCAGTGCTTCCTTTCTGGCCTGATCCATCAACCCGCTTTGCGGAATCTTATCTACGATCGCCTTCTTCGCGTCCCGGTTTATATCGGTAAGATCTGAAGTGGTGAAAGGGTTTGCCCATCCCTCGCGTTTATCGTAGTATTTAAAATCTGTTTCAATGGTTAGCAGTTCAGGTTGAGGAAAATTAGTGAGGATGATCTTTTTCTGTTCATTGTCACTTTGCATCTGGATCTTACTAAGATCAAAACCAATATGGGCTTTGGCATTTACCAAAACTATAGCTTTTTTCTTCCCCAGGATCAGGCTCAGGTATTTTTCCTTCATATTCTCATAATGATAGATCTCAGAAAAATCCCCTTCTATACTTATGAATTTGCAAACGCTTTTGATCTTATCCATCAAGACCACAGATTGTTCACTTGTCTTCAACTTGGAGCGTTCCTTATTAAAAGTAGCGAAAATGAAGTAAGCTATAATGGCACCCACGGCCAATCCTATAAAGAGTAATTCCATATTATTTTCCTATTTCGCCCAGATGTGTAAATTTAAAGCCTTTTTCATACTTCAAGCCGTATCCTACCAAGCGGTCAAAACTGGAATGGGCAAACAGAATGATACCGGCAACCTCCAGCTCCTGCAATTTAAGATAATATCCAGTTAAGCCAATAATAACCGCAAGGCCTTTATGATGAAAGATATTATAGAGGATAGCACCATATCTATTATTGATGAGGTATCCAAGCATTCCAATATCTGGAACAAAAAATAAACCTGCGAACCACCACCAGCTAATTTGCTGGAGGTAAAAGGCCCAGATACCCAGACAGAGCATTAAAAACTCTTCCAATTTTAAAGTTGCGCTCAATTCTCGAGAATTTTATAAAGTACAGGTTTGCTCGGGGCAGCATCGTTTTCAAATGAAGCCGGCTGCAGGTTTAAGAAATATTCACCGTCTTCTATTTTATTCGGCACATAGATTAATTCGGTTATAGTGGCATCGAATCTAATATTCCTGGGGTAATCCCAAAATGCCTTATGCGCCAGTAATTTACCCTCATCCTTTTCTTTGTCTACTGAGGGCTGATCTGTAAGCAGATGCTTTACACCATTTTCCCTTAGCATAACCATGGCACTCTCTTCAATATATGGCCAGTTTGTATGTGAATGGTTCTTTGAGATCTTGCCTATGTAATTGGGTAAACTTCGAATTACCAGTGCCTCGCCATCAAAATCCTGAATTAAGTTTTTAAACTGTTCCATGGTAAAAACATGATCATCTCCAATTTTTTGTGGTTCAATTGAAATTACCCTGGCCTTAAAAAAGAAGGTTTTATGCTGCTGCTGTATTGTATAAGTTTCGCTGCTTATATGGCCAACACATTCGGTATGTGTTGCATGTGCATGCGGATTAAACCATATATTATTAAAATTTACCGATGAGCCTTTGCTCACTTTGCCAATAAAATCACCATCTATCACCGGCTTGATTTCGGGATGCTTAAGATACCATGCTATTGGGTTTTTATGATCACCGCGTAGGCTTATTGAAATATCCAAAGGTTGAGAAAAATCTGTTTTATAAGATTTACCGTGGTGGCTGATATTGGCTAGCATATTCTTTGATTGATCTTAACAAATGTAATATTGTTAATTGATATATGGTAGGGCCGGGTTGCAATTAGGGGAAAGTGCCTACAAAGGCTTACTAACCTAAGTGAAATACCCTATTCAATAAAGAACAGGTCTGCAGCAATACCGTCGCTTAGAAATTTCCCTTTTGGGGTTATGCGATACGTATTTTCAAGATCTATCATAAGTCCGTCTTTCAAAAATTTACCTGCTTCTTTTAAAAAGTGAACCTGGTACTTTTTGCCAAATTTCTCAAGGAGATCATCAGTACAAACGCCAAATTTCGTCCTTAGTCTGGTCATTACAAACTCGTTGTAAGAGTCGGTAGTAGAAAGGGTTTCAGATTGCTGAGGTATATTTCCAGCTTCAATGGCATTGATATACAGGTTATTATTGCTAATATTCCATTTTCGCATGCGGCCATCATAAGAATGGGCAGAAGGCCCTATTCCCAGGTAAGGTTTGCCCAACCAGTAGGCCATATTGTTCTGAGAATGAAACCCCGGTTTTCCGTAATTTGAAAATTCATAATGCTCAAAGCCGTTTGTTGTAAGGGTGTTGACCAATATCTCGAACTGTTCCCTATACTGTTCATCTTCTACGGGTTTTACTTTTCCTTTTTCTATGAATCTTTCCAGAGCAGTTCTGGGTTCCACGGTTAAAGCATAACTGGAAATATGAGGGATATTAAGGGAGAGTGCGGTATTAAGATTGTCCAGCCATTCGCGATTAGACTGCCCGGGAATCCCGTAAATAAGATCGATGCTTATATTCTCAAAATATTGTCTTGCTAATTCGAGAGAGTCTAGCGCTTCCCTTGCATTGTGAGCACGGTTCATCAATTTCAGGTCTTTTTCAAAAAAAGATTGTACGCCAATACTTAGGCGGTTTACCGGCGAAGCATCCAGCATTTTTATCACCTCTTCAGTAAGAAGATCATCAGGATTAGCTTCCAGTGTGATCTCGGCCTCTTTATTTACTTTGTAATGGGAAAAGATGGTCTCAAAGATAAGATCTAATTCTTCTGAATTTAACAAGGAAGGCGTCCCTCCGCCAAAGTAGATGGTTTGAATATTTTGTTGCGACTCTTCCTTTCGAAGCTCCAGCTCTTTGCATAGCATTGCTACCAAATGAGATTTCTTCTTTGTAGAAGTTGAAAAATGAAAATCACAATAATGGCAAGCCTGTTTGCAAAATGGGATATGTATATAAATTCCGCTCATTCTGGTCTTTAAACTGCTATTAAATTAAGATCATATTATTTCTTAACCCGGTTTTCATTCTGTTTAACGAATGCATCCCAGCCGGTATAGCTTTTCCCAATTTCTGTTCTTCCAGTATTATAGAAATGACATACGGCAGCAGCAAGACCATCAGTAGCATCCAGGTTCTTTGGGAGTTTGCCTATTTTTAGCTGAGATTGCAGCATTTTAGCCACCTGTTCCTTACTGGCGTTTCCATTTCCGGTAATAGCCATTTTTATTTTCTTCGGTAAATACTCCGTAATGGGAACTTCCCTGGAAAGCCCAGCGGCCATGGCCACACCCTGGGCCCGTCCCAGTTTTAGCATGGATTGAACGTTTTTCCCGAAAAACGGGGCTTCTATGGCGATCTCATCGGGATGATAATTGTCTATTAACTCGATAGTGCGTTCAAAGATCAGTTTCAGCTTTACATAATGGTCACTGTATTTATTCAGCTGAAGTTCATTCATCTGTATAAAACTCATCTGTTTATTTTCGACTTTGATGAGGCCGAAACCCATAATGGTCGTGCCGGGATCTATACCAAGGATGATTCTTTCACCTTTCAAAACCGATTTTTCAGAAGATTTGCTCACAAAAATTGCCTAATTTGGGAATTTTACAAAGCTAAACAATTCTGCTTTGGCAGCATCAAACTTCTGGCTTATGCTAATGCTGATATTTCTCAGCCTTATCACTATCTCCTATCTGGGACTCATTATTTCTTTCCTTATTGGTTGGAATAAAGTGGCAATATTTAATTTAAAGGATTTGTCTGCCCGCAATACATTTTCTATTGTGATCCCATATAGAAATGAAGCCCGTAACCTTCCCGAACTTTTCAGATCTCTGGCAAACCTGAATTACCCACAACAGTATTTCGAAATTTTACTGGTAAATGATGCATCTGAGGATGATTCAAGGGCCATTGCTGAAAAATTTGAAGCTGAATTCCCTCAGCTGAATATTAGGCTGCTTGACAATGTTCGCAATACAGAATCTCCAAAAAAGGATGCTGTACAGGTGGCGATGGCGGCTTCACAATTTGAATATATAGCAACGACTGATGCTGATTGTTTGTTGCCAGAGAACTGGCTGCATTTTTTTGATGAATGTATTCAGGAAAAAAGTCCGAAACTAATGGCCGGCCCGGTAGGTTTTATTCAAAATTCAGGAGAGAGAAAAGCTTATTTCCAGAATTTTGAAGAAATGGATTTTATGAGCTTGCAGGCATCTACCGTGGGCGCTTTTGGTATTGAAAAGGCATTTATGTGCAATGCTGCAAACATGTGTTATCAAAAGGAAACCTTTCTCAGAGAATCCGGTTTTAATGAAAATAATACGATCGCAAGCGGAGACGATGTTTTTCTCTTGCAAAAATTAAGAAAGAAAGGTCTTCAGGTTTCTTTTATAAAAAGTGAATTGGCTACTGTTTATACTAAATACCAGGTTAGTCTGGGAGCTCTCATGGAACAGCGAATTCGCTGGGCCTCTAAAACATCTTCTTACTCCAGCCTGTTTGCAAGGTTAACGGGTGTTATTGTGTTTTTAATGAACCTGGCCCTGATCTTATTTACCATGCTTGCCCTTATTGGGCTATTTTCTTACGAATTTTTAATGTTGGTGTTTCTATTAAAATTCAATGCAGATTTTTTCCTGATCTACAAAGCAGCGAAATTTATGAATAGAGAAACCCTGATGCGTCATTATTTATGGAGTAGTTTAGTATATCCAATATTTACGGTAACTGTGGCACTTAGCTCACTATTTAAAGATTATGAGTGGAAGGGGAGAGAGTTCAGGAAATAATTAAAAGGGCAAGGGACAAATGACAATGGAAAGTGAGATTTCTTTTGCTTCGCCTCGGAATGACGTTCCGGGGTTATCACCGTTATTGCGAAGGAGTAAAATTACTACAACGATCTCACCATTAAGATCTTGATTATTCTGCCTTTACAACCACCGGCATTTTGAAAACCGTAGAAACGGGAATACCTCTTTTATTGGCGGGGTATATCCTGGGAAGAGAATCTATACTTTGCCTTAGCCACTGTTCAATTTCAGGTAATTGATTGGTCACCGTAGTGTCGATCTTTACAGAATCTATTTGAGGTTTACCTTCTTTTGTGATTTCAAGATACAGGTAAAGGGTGTCATGAATACTTTCTGTTACCACCGGTCGTTGGCTGGCTAAAAAAGAATAAATTGTGGTGGCTACCTGGTTTTCGAAACAGGTCTTTGCTGCTGCCAGGTTGGTTTTATCCTTGCAATTTTCAAAAGCCGGATACTCATCTACTTCTTTCCAGTTAAGGGAACGGGATTCTTGTTCCAGCACCTCTTCTGAAGAGATTTTCTTAGTCTCAAAATTACAGGAAGTCAGTATAGAAATGGATACTAGAAGTAATGCTTTTTTCATTGGCAGTCCGCTTTCGGATTCCAAAAATAGTGAAATATAGCAGGTTAGGAAAAATTGGCTGAAATAAAATTAAACGGGTTACTATTCTTTTCAGTTTCGTTTTAGAATTTAAGGATTATTTATATTGATGCCTTTCATTCTGCAGCTAAATTATACCTGATTAGGTTAACTTTTCAGACAAGCCCCTTTTACGACTAAACACCATCCATGTGAAATAATAAAACCGAACAAAGTTAGAAGCTTAACTCTGTTCGGTTTAAAAGTCTTTTTAATTATTCATTTATATACTTTGTTTTGCCACACTGAGCAAATTGGTGATTCCTGTTCAAATCAATACGATAGTCTTTAGCAAATTCCATTACTAGCTGCGAATACTTTTTTCTTTGAGCTTCACTGATCTCATCACTAAGAACTTTAAAAAAGTAACTCTTAATTTTGCCATTAGGCTCAAAATAGATCTTATGAACTATTTTTAACTCGGGTGCATTTACTTTCCATTTAAAATCGTTTGCCGTTAAATATTCACCAAGACTATAGTGTAATTTGGTCCAGGA
>JAHELO010000273.1 GCA_024644145.1 Christiangramia sp. | reverse complement strand
TCTTGCTGCAACCGCTAATGAGATAGTTGTACAAAACCATACCAGCCTGAGCTATCATAGTTCCCTTGCAGATGCTACTGATAACATAGATCCCATCCAGGGTATCTACACGAGTACAAATCCGGTCCAAACTATATATGCCAGGGTTGAGAATGACCTTACCGGCTGTAGCAAGATCACCGATTTTGATCTTATTATTAATGACGGACCCATAATTTCCCCATTGGTAAATCTTGAAAAATGTGACCTGGACCTTAATGGTACCGAGAGCTATCTTCTAACAGACCTTAACTCGATAATTCTGGACGGCTTAGAGCCTTCAGATTATGTCATTGAATATTATAAAAATAAAAATGACGCTTCAGGTGGATTGAATTCGGTAACCGATGTTTATGAATCTGAGGGTAATGAAATAATATATGGTAGAGTTTCTGAAAGCTCGAATACGCAATGTTATAATATTGCCGAAGTTGAATTAATTTTAAACAAGCCCCCCACCATACAATCCATTTCCCTGGTTCAACCTCAAATAAATGCAAATAACAATACAATAACATTAGATATTCCTAATTCAGATCATCTGGAATTTTCAATAGGCAATAAAGAGGGACCTTACCAGGCCGCAACAACCTTCTATAACATCAATTCCGGCTTCCATACTCTTTACATAAGAGATCTTAAAGGTTGTGCAATTTTAAACTTTGACATTGCCGTCTTAGGCTATGATAATTTTTTCACGCCGAACAATGACGGTTTAAATGACTTCTGGCAAATTAAAGGCCTCGAAAATACAGAGAATCAGATTCATATTTTTGACCGATATGGCAAACTTTTAAGCACTCTTAAAACAACAGAAAGAGGCTGGGATGGCACTCATAAGGGAGGTAGGCTGCCAGCTGCTGACTACTGGTTTCGGGTAACCCTGCATAATGGACAGGAATTCAATGGTCACTTCTCGCTTGTTAGATGAATCCTAAAAAATTGATTTAGGCAGGATAATTGCTTAATTTCGTGAGGCTACGAAAAGAAAACCTCTGAATGAAATTCAATATTAAATCTGATTACAAACCAACCGGTGATCAACCTAATGCTATTAAGCAACTGGTAAACGGTATAGACAAGAATGAACAGTATCAAACCTTATTGGGGGTAACCGGCTCTGGGAAGACCTTTACCGTGGCCAATGTTATTGAAGAAGTTCAAAAGCCTACCCTGGTTTTGGCACATAATAAAACCCTGGCAGCCCAGCTTTATTCAGAATTCAAGGAATTTTTTCCTGAGAACGCCGTTGAGTATTTCGTAAGTTATTACGATTACTATCAACCGGAGGCATTTATACCCACTTCAGGAACTTATATTGAGAAAGACCTTTCCATTAACGAAGAAATAGAAAAACTTAGATTGAGCACAACCTCCTCCCTGCTAAGTGGGAGAAGAGATGTGATCGTGGTGGCCTCGGTTTCCTGTTTATATGGTATTGGTAACCCGGTTGAATTCAGGAAAAATGTGGTTTCAGTGGAGAGGGATATGGAAATTTCCCGAACGAAATTTCTTCACCGCCTGGTGCAAAGTCTTTATTCGCGGACTGAGGCTGAATTTAACCACGGTAATTTCAGAATTAAAGGCGATACCGTAGATGTTTTCCCGAGTTATGCAGATAATGCATTCAGGATACATTTCTTTGGGGATGAGATCGAAGAGATTGAAGCTTTTGATCCCGGCACTAATGAGATCATTGAGAAGTATGACCGGCTTAACATCTATCCCGCGAATATGTTTGTAACCTCACCGGATGTATTACAGAATGCCATCCACGAAATTCAGGATGACCTTGTTAAACAGGTGGATTATTTCCAGGATATTGGGAAAACCCTCGAAGCGAAGCGACTGGATGAAAGAACGAATTTTGATCTGGAAATGATTAGGGAACTTGGATATTGTTCGGGAATAGAGAACTATTCCCGGTACCTTGACGGTAGAAAACCAGGGACCCGACCATTCTGCCTGTTAGACTATTTTCCTCAGGATTACCTGATGGTGGTTGATGAAAGTCACGTAACTATTCCGCAGGTTCACGCCATGTATGGTGGTGACAGGTCCAGAAAGGAGACATTGGTAGATTACGGTTTTAGATTACCGGCCGCCATGGATAACAGACCTTTAAAATTTGAGGAATTTGAAGCCCTGCAAAATCAGGTGATCTACGTGAGTGCCACCCCTGCAGATTATGAACTTCAAAAGAGTGAGGGTGTTTATGTTGAACAGGTGATCAGGCCCACCGGACTACTGGACCCGATAATTGAAGTTAGGCCTAGCCTGAACCAGATAGACGATCTTACCGAAGAAATTCAGCTACGGGTCGAAAAGGATGAAAGAATCCTTGTTACCACATTAACAAAAAGGATGGCCGAAGAACTTACGAAATACCTTACGAGGATAGATGTACGATGCAGATATATACATTCAGATGTAGACACTTTAGAGAGAGTGGAGATCATGCAAGACCTGCGTAAAGGTTTGTTTGATGTTCTGGTTGGGGTAAACCTTTTACGTGAAGGACTTGATTTACCTGAAGTTTCTCTTGTAGCGATTATTGATGCAGATAAGGAAGGTTTCTTAAGGAGTAACCGGTCACTCACTCAGACGATAGGAAGGGCCGCCCGTCACGTTGATGGGAAAGCGATCCTCTATGCCGATAAGGTCACAGATAGTATGCAAAAAACTATAGATCAGACGGAATACCGCCGCAATAAACAGATAGAATATAATAAGGAAAATAATGTCACTCCTACTGCATTAGTGAAAAAGTATAATAATGCATTGATCAAGGAAAAACTGGATATTTACGAACACGAAAAGCGCCCGGATCTTAAGGCTGCTGAAGAGGAAGCTGAATATCTTACCAAACCACAGATGGAAAAGAAAATTCGTGAAAAACGGAAAGCGATGGAATCTGCAGCCAAGGAACTTGATTTTATGCAGGCTGCGAGGCTTCGTGATGAGATAAAGATCTTGCAGGGAAAAATTAGTGAAATGGCTTAGCAGAAATTTTTAGGTTTAATATTTTATTATATATTTACCTGATCCTAAAGCATCTACGTTTTCTACCATGACAAACTAAAAGGTTTGTCCATGAAAAAAATTATTATCTCACTCATTCTGTTGTGCTGTATCTCCTTGACTGCACAGGTAGGAATCGGCAACACCGATCCTAAGGCTCAATTAGACATATCTGCCACTAATAAGGACGATCCCGCCAGAATTGACGGTCTTTTGATCCCAAGAATTGAAAAATTTCCCACAGACAGCCCGGGGACAGATCAGCATGGCATGCTGGTTTTTTTAAGCAAAAGCGTTACCGGATTTCAGCCTGGCTTCTATTTTTGGCATTCATCTGAAAATAAATGGAAACCTCTTGCAGCAGATGCTACGGGTACTAATTTCTACAGACCCGGAACCACCTTGAATCCTAATAATCTTACAGATCCCATATACCGGGATGCCAGCGTTGGTATTGGTACAGATCAACTCACTTCCCGGCTACAAGTGGCCATCCA
>JAHELO010000272.1 GCA_024644145.1 Christiangramia sp. | reverse complement strand
CAGGCTCGAGACTTCCTATCTCTTCTATAGTTTCAAAAATGCAGGACATGAGATCTCGGGGATGCCATTTGAATATTTACCTGCGGTTTTTGATTTCCTGCAACAGGTGGTGATAGATAATATAAAAATTCAGTCAAGTATATACCGATGAAAAAGTTCCTGAGCCTGATCCTTTTGATCTTAAGTTTAAACCTGGCCCACTCCCAGGAATATAACTGGTATAAGGGTAATCTTCACACGCATTCCTACTGGAGCGACGGTGATGAGTTTCCTGAAATGATCATGAAGTGGTATAAGGATCATGATTATCAGTTCGTCGCATTATCAGACCATAATATTATCGCTGAAGGTGTAAAGGCTATCACGATTTCTGAAAATCCTTTATATGAGAAAGGCTTTGAAGAATACCTTGCAGAATTTCGCGAAACCGGGATCAATTACAGGACCACTCCCAATGGGATCCAGGTGCAGTTAAAGACGCTGCAAGAGTTTAGGCCACTATTTGAAGAGCCTGAAAAATTCATGATCTATAAAGCTGAAGAAGTAACCGCGTATCTTGATGATAAAGCTGTACACATGGGCGCGATCAACATCGGGGAAGTAATAGCACCGCGCGAGGGTGCCACCATCGTTGAGCTTATTCAGAATAATCTTGATGCCATTAAAGAACAGGAAGCCAGATTTGGCCGGCCTGTGTTGCAACATTTAAATCACCCTAATTTCACCTATGCGATAAGTGCCGAGGATATCAAGCAGCTGGATGGCGAACGGTTTTTCGAAGTTTTTAACGGCCATCCCTATGTAAATAATTATGGTGACAGCATACATGACAGTACTGAAGCCATGTGGGACCAGGTGAATATCGCATATCATGCCATGAACAAACCACTTTTACTGGGGATCGCTACAGATGACAGCCATCATTACCACAAATTCGGCTCGAAGTTCAGTAATGCGGGCAGAGGCTGGGTAGAAGTACGTGCTAAGGAGCTTAACCCTAACAGTATTATTGAGGCCATGCATGCCGGAGATTTCTATGCCAGTACAGGTGTTGAACTTTCTGAAATGAATTTTGACGGGGAGAAAATCAGTTTAAAAGTCAAAGAAAAGAAGAATGTACAGTATGAAATCAGGTTCATAGGGGTGCGACAGGGATCTTCTAATAGTGAGATCCTTAAATTAATGAAAGGCCCTGAAGCTGAATTTCAAATACCAGATGATGTCCTTTTTGTAAGGGCCAAGATCATATCAGATAAACTAAAAAAGAACCCATACCGCGAAGGTGATACCGAAGTGGCATGGACCCAACCGGTTTCAAAAAAATAAGAATTGCCATGAGAATACCCCATTTGCTGATTATCATTTTTATCCTAACCAACTTTAACCTGAAGGCCCAGCGACTGGTAAAGACCTTAAATTCCGGCTGGGAATTTCAGCTGGAACAAAGCGACAAAAAGGAAACTGTAAATATTCCGCATACCTGGAATGCACAGGATGCTTTTAATGAAGGGGATTATTTCCGCGGAAAGGGAATCTATAAGAAACAACTTCATATTCCGGACGCCTGGAAAGACAAGACGGTATTCCTAAGGTTCGAAGCATCAAACCAGTATACCAGAGTGTTTGTAAATGACCAACTGGCCGGTGAACATATTGGTGGATATACCGCTTTTAATATAGCGCTCACCCGCTTCCTGAAATTCGGACAGTCAAATGATATTAGAATAGAGGTTGATAATGCCCATAATCCCGACATTCCCCCGCTGGAAGCCGATTTCAATTTTTATGGTGGAATTTACCGGGATCTTGAACTGATAGTAACCGGGAAAAGCCATTTTAAACTGGAGGGCGAAGCGGCCGGCAACCTGCTTATAAAAACTCCCGAAGTAAGCGAAAAGCTCGCAAAAATAAAGTTTGAAGGTGGCGTTACAAAAAAAGAAGGCAAGGTGGACCTGCGGGTAACTATCCTTGATCCTTCAGGAAATTCAATTATTAAAAAGAAAGAAAGCTTAAAATCAGATAAATTCAGTCTTAATTTTGAAATTGAAGATCCGCAGCTGTGGTCGCCGGAATCTCCTTCACTATATAATTTAAAAGCTGAGCTTATAGATAAGAAAACCAGCGAAGTCTTAGATACCTATACTTCAAATTTTGGCTGCCGTTGGTTTAAAGCCGACCCTGAGAAAGGTTTTATTCTGAACGGAAAACCCATCAAACTTATAGGTGCTAACCGGCATCAGGATTTTGAAAATATGGGGAATGCCCTTCCCAATAGCCTGCATAGAAAGGACTACCAGATGATAAAAGACATGGGGGCGAATTTTATAAGGACGGCACACTACCCTCAGGATCCTGAAGTATACCGAATTTGTGATGAGCTTGGATTGCTCGTCTGGACCGAGATCCCGGTGATAAATGATGTTACGAATACAAAAGCCTATCACCAGAATTCCATAGAGATGCAGCGCGAGCAGATCCTGCAATTATATAATCATCCATCTATCGTATTCTGGGGATATATGAATGAGATCTTTATAAGGCTGGTGTTCACCAGGGATATGAGCGAAACAGATAAGGAAGCGAAGATCGCCACCAGTGTGGAACTGGCGAAAAAACTGGAGGCAGAAACCAAAAAACTCGATACCACCAGATTAAGTGTGATGGCATTGCATGAAAATGAAATATATAATAGCTCGGGCATTGCAGATATCCCTGATGTTATAGGATGGAACCTATATTTTGGCTGGTATACCCAGGGACTGGAGAACCTTGGGAAATTCCTGGACAGGCAACATGAGGAATATCCTGAACGGCCTATCCTGATTTCAGAATATGGACCGGGTAGTGATACCAGAATTCAAACCAACGATCCCAAACCCTGGGATTATAGCGAAGAATACCAGCTTAAAAGTCATGTGAGCTATCTTAATCAGGTGATGGAACGGGATTATATGCTGGGGATGGCGGCATGGAATTTTGCCGACTTCGGCTCTTCCGGAAGACAGGATAGCAGGCCATTTATTAACCAGAAAGGCCTGGTGAACTTTAACAGGGAACCCAAAGACGTTTACCATTATTATAAAGCGAGATTGCATGAAGATAATTATGTATATATAGCCGGAGAAAATTTTGAAACCCGGTATATAACTAAAGGAGATAAAGTAAGGGTGAAAGTATTTACCAGTGCAGATTCCGTTAGTTTAAAAATTGATGAGCATTCCATCTCTACAGCTCAGGTAAAAGATAATATTGCTGAATTTGAACTGGACCTGGAAGAAGGCCCTCATAAGCTCACGGCCTTTGCAGGAAAATCGAACCACAGCAGAACAATAGATATAAAATTTCGGGAACACCTGATTAAAAATATTAAAGAACAGCCGATACTCGTAAATGTTGGCAGTCATAGCAATTTCACAGACGAGATTACCGGTGAGATCTGGATTAGTGAACAGGCATTTACCAATAAGAACTTTGGACATACCGGTGGTGAAGTTTTTCAGCAATCCCGGGATAAATTCCAGGGCACGGCTTCAGATATTAAGGGCACTAACAGGGAACCACTTTTCCAA
>JAHELO010000271.1 GCA_024644145.1 Christiangramia sp. | reverse complement strand
AAAAATTACTGAAACTACAGATGAATCCTTTACAAGCAAGGATTGGAATGTTCCATCTGGTATCCTCGCAACCATCTTAGGATGCTTTGCTATATATGGAGCATTATTCGGCACTGGCTACTGGATCTACGGAAAATACTTGAAAGCCTCATTTCTTACCGTGGCTGTGATTATACTTTCTTTGATATTGAGAAGGTTATGGTATAAGATAAAAGCCGATATATTCTAAATAAAAAATGCTCCTAAAATGGAGCATTTTTTATTTATGTGTTCTATTTATTAAAAATAGCAGCCGCCTTTCCTTCTGCCAGGATTGGCTGCACTATCAAATATTTTAAAGCTTAAACTTAACATGATCTGATTAAGACGACCATCATCAAAGCTGGCACGGTTTACACCATATTCAGACCTCACAATGTTTATATTATATGGTTCCTTAGATGCCAGGGTACGATCATATCGTAAATCCAGTTCAAATCTGCCGAAACCGGCCTTGATCCCAGCCTGTGCAGCTAACGGACTATTTTGTACGATCACCGGCTCATCGGCTTCATTTCCCTCTAGAGAAACATCCAGGATTTTCTGGTAAGCGGGTCCAGCATATACATCTACAGGCCCCCAGATATTATAACCCACCAACAAGGGAACGCTAACTTTCTCTATAGCATATGTAGAAGGTTGAACAGGGAAAGCAAATTCCACATCCATCTGGCTATAAACAACTTCTGGCCTGATAAGGAATTTATTAAATCTCACTTCAAAGAAACCTCCACCATGGATTCCTATTTGAGATTCTCCGGTAAAGGTGTCACCATTATCAGTTCCACCACCTACCAATCCGGTGATCTGGCCTCCTGAAACGTAATTTACCCCTCCCTTAACACCAAAGCTAAATTCCTGAGCGTTAGTTACTGATACGGCTAAAAAACAAATAACCAGTAGACAAAATGCTTTATTCATAATCATAGTATAATTCGCGGACTCTCGGGGTTAAATATATCAAATTAATAGACTAATCAAATAGCCACTCCCATGTTTTTAACGGAAAAAAAATAATTTCAGTATGCTTGAAAATAAAAAAGCACCATGAAACATGGTGCTTTTAAAGAATATAATTCTACTTTTTTAAAGTACAATAATAGGATCAGCATTTCCATCAGGATCGTTATTCACGGTTCCGTCAGTAGTATAATTACCCATTAACATAACGCCTGCTGCGTGCGGAGCAGCCATAGAGGTACCGCTAATTGTATTATAACCTCCATCTTTCCAGCTAGATTTAATTGACACTCCCGGTGCAGCATAATCTACCGGTGAACCGTAATTAGAAAAAGAGGCAAAATTATCATTTGCATCCATTGCTGAGATTGTGAAAATATTGTTTCCATTAGTTCGCGCAGGAGAATGGTTATTTGCATCATCACTGTCATTACCGGCAGCCAGAACGAACTGTACACCTCCGGCAGAAGCAGCTGTCACGGCGTCATCTACCGCCTGCGAAACTGGACCTCCAAGAGACATATTTGCGACATCACCAGGAGCACCATTGGCACCAACATGCTCAACCCCGGCAATAACTCCAGAATAAGAACCACTTCCTCTGCTATCCAAAACTTTTACAGGAATTACAGTAGCACCTGCCGCTACACCAATAACTCCAACTTCATTATCCAAGGCTGCAATAGTTCCGGCCACGTGAGAACCATGTCCATTCCCGTCATCTAAAGATCTTGCGTCTTTTCCTGAAGTAAATGCATTAAAACCACGTGAAGCATCAACATTTAGGTCTTCATGGTCCAGATCTATCCCGGTATCAACTACCCAGGCAACATTACTTCCACTATAAGCTCCTCCTCCATTCACACGAACAATTCCGTAAGGAACTTCCTGAGCGGCAGATCCTCCAGAAGGTTTTCCTTTACCACCTGGGGCCAGAGCGATCATACGATCTTCCTCAACATAAGCTACCTCCTTAGAATTTCGAAGAATATCAGCACCCTCAGCTGTTAGTTGGAGAGTTGCTCCGTTAAGCGTTTTACTATATACATTTAAAACCTTTCCTTTAAGATTATTGTCAGACATTAATTTTAAAGTTTGAGTTTTAAGGTTTTCCTGAGCTTTTTCATAGCTCAATTTCCCGTTTTCCATTCCACGGTTAAAATCCTTATTATACACTACAATATATTGTCCCGGGATAATTTGAGAAGTTGAAGCTTCTACAAAGGAAGAATCCTGATTCTGAACCTCCGAATCCTGGCTACAGGACATAAAAAAAGTAGCAGTTAGAGCTGCTACGCCTAGTACTTTGAGTGATTTTACTTTCATAAATTTAATTTTAGGGTTAAAGTTTGGTTAATAATGGAGCTCAAATTACTTTTTTGTAGACGAATTGCAAATTTTTTTAAGATTTTATTCCGATAAAGGCAAAAAAAATAGCTATTGGTTCAATAGCTATTTTTTAAATTTATGTGATCAAATTTTATTCAGTAGTCTCTCCGGTCCATTCAGAAAAACCTCCAATTAAATTATAAGTCTCACTAAATCCCATTTGGTCCAGTAAGGTGCAGGCCTGGGAACTGCGCTTGCCAGATCTGCAATAGATATAATAGTGTTTAGATTTATCCAGTTTCTCAACCTCATTAATAAATCCCTGTCCTTTATATATATCGATGTTCTTAGAATTTGGAATATAACCTTCGTTCACTTCCTCCTCTGTACGCACATCCAGAATCACAGAATCCTCGTCGTCCTTAATTTGTTTCTGCCATTCTTCCTGACTTAATTCTTTCATTGTAGTTAAGTTTTTATAATTGGTTTTGTAAATATAACCTCCATTTTTTTTTCTGAAGCATTCAGGATGGTTTGCATGAAAATTTTAACAGAATATTAATTGCCTACAATTATTACCTGCTTATATTTGTACATACAATTGTTGTAGATACAAATGAAACTAGAAGAACAATTAAAAACATCCAGCAAACTCCCGGAATCCCGCAGGTTGGTATTGAATATTATAGTAACAGCAAATCATATTTCTGAAAAGTTACTGGAAGCCTTAAAACCTTTTGGAATTAGTAATCAACAATTCAATGTGCTTCGAATTTTAAGAGGTCAGAAGGGAAAACCAGCAAATTTATCGACCATTCAGGACAGGATGGTAAATAAGATGAGTAATACCACCAGATTGATAGACAAACTTGTGGATAAAGGGCTATGTGAAAGAATAGTCTGCCCTTCTAATCGCCGAAAAATTGAAATCAGGATCACCAAGGAAGGAATAAAAATACTTTCTCAAATAGATCCAGTAATCGATAAAGTCGAAAACGATCTGGCAGAAAAAGTAAGTGAAAAGGAATTATTATTATTAAATAGATTATTAAATGAACTTAGAAGTTAAATCTAAAACCAATTACATCGAATCTTTAAACTGGCGATATGCCACCAAGAAATTCGACACTGAAAAGAAAATTAATCAGCAGGATTTAAATGCTCTATTAGAAAGTATTCAGCTTACAGCCTCCTCCTATGGCCTTCAACCTTATGAAGTTTTTGTAATTAAGGATGCCGAGACCAGAGAGAAGTTAAAA
>JAHELO010000270.1 GCA_024644145.1 Christiangramia sp. | reverse complement strand
GAAATTGATCATGGAAATCTTAAAAGAATTTATAGATCTATTTTGTTCACTGGCACTGGCAGCTACTTTCTTAACCACATCTCCAATTTCAGGATCCTCAAGTTTGGCTATTCTAGAAATCTTGTAGCCATGATCATTGAGAAATGAAACGTTTAATAGTTTCTGAAGATTACGAATATTGTAGGTTCTAATATTAGTTTCCGTTCTATCCGGAGTTAGGATGTCATATCTCTTTTCCCATATTCGTATGGTGTGGGCTTTAATACCGCTAAGGTTTTCGAGATCTTTTATGCTGAAATTTTGCTTGATATGTTCCATAATTATTAAAACAACTTAATCAAAACTACGGAATTAGAAACAGGAAAATTATATAAAAATGTTAATTGTTTAATTTATTGAATTAAAAGTTAAACGATTTGATTTTATTCTCTTCTTCATTACAAAAAAATGCTCCCTAGTTAGGGAGCATTCTCAAAATGTTGGGGTAGAAATAAGTTTAGTCATCTTCCTCTTCATTATCATCGTCGTCATCTCCATTTCCATCTTCGGCTTTTATAAAATTACCTGCGGCATCAAATTCTAATTCTACTCCGTTATTAAGTGTTACCTCATATCCACCATCATCTTCAATTTCTGCTTCTATGATCGTATTGTTTGGGTAATTTGCGTTAATGTAATCCTTAATATTTTGTGGTAATTCAGATGGATCTATATCCCTCTCTCCTTGTTCATCTTCATCTTCATTTTCATCTTCGCCAATTCCTAGAAATACACCTTCAGAATTAAATATTAATTCGGTGCCATTATTAAGCTCAACTTCATAATTGCCATTATTTTCCTTTTCAGCTTCAGTAATACTATATTGAGAGAAATGTGTAGCTATAAAGGTTAATATATTTTGTGGTAGATCTGAAGGACTAAGATGAACGTCGCCAAAATCATTGTCGTTATCATCATCTATTCCTAAGAAAGTGCCATCTGCATCGAAAACCAGTTCAAGGCCATTACTCAATTCGATTTCATAATTACCATTATCCTCAATCTCTGCCTCTTTGATGTATACATTAGGATAATTTGTACTTATATACGTAAGAATTGGCTGGGGTAGTGTAGAGGTTTTTACGTGGGAATCAGAAAAGAATGCAATGCTATTCAATTCAATAACTTCATTTCTAGGATTGTCTTCTGAACATGAGCTAAGACACATAGTGATTGCTACAACTGGAAATAAGTATTTACTAATTTTCATGATCTATTTATTTTAACTAATTCTAAAACGCAAATAACAGAATTTTGTTGTGATAAGAATATTATCTCAATTAGTATGAATAAAATGTAAGTGAAAAATGGGGAAAATGTGTGCCCAGAGCGGGACTTGAACCCGCACGCCCTAATGGACACATGGCCCTCAACCATGCCTGTCTACCAATTCCAGCACCTGGGCAAAATTGCGCGATTAGAAATTGAATTTCCAAAGGGCTGCTATATTAATTTTAGAAGACCTAAAATTATAAAACGTTGAAGTAATAAAAGTGATCTGGCTGGGGCTCGAACCCAGGACCCTCTCCTTAAAAGGGAGATGCTCTACCAACTGAGCTACCAGATCAGTATTTTTAAGATCGTAGAGGAAAAGTAACCTCTTTGAATTCATTAAGTGATCTGGCTGGGGCTCGAACCCAGGACCCTCTCCTTAAAAGGGAGATGCTCTACCAACTGAGCTACCAGATCAATAAATGCATTGTTTTGCGCAATGCGGGTGCAAATATACTATCATTAATTTATTTTTCAAGCGGAAATTGACATAAATTTGTAATTATTTAAAATTAATTTCTAAACGCTTGTTTATCAGTATGAAAATAATTCTCTCAGGCTATATGGGTTCAGGTAAAACTCTAATTGCAGAGCACCTATCTCGTAATTTGCAGTTACCGTTAATAGATTTAGATAATCAAATTTCGCTCATTGAAGAGCATACGATCGCTGATATATTCCAAACTAAAGGGGAGTTATATTTTAGAAGACTGGAAACACGCGTATTGGAAGATGTGTTGGAGGAACCAATCTCACTGGTGTTCGCCCTTGGTGGAGGAACACCTTGCTATGGTGCTAATCTTGATCTTATAAAAAGTCATCCCGAAGCAAAGATGATCTATTTGAAAGGATCTGTTGAATTTCTTACAGATAGACTTTTTAAAGAAAAAGATAAGAGGCCGGTAATTAACCATTTAGAATCTAAAGAAGATCTGGATGATTTTGTAAGGAAACATCTTTTTGAACGCGGTTATTATTATCATCAATCGGATCTAACTATAGATATAGAAGGAAAAAAACCTGAAACGATCGTAGACGAAATAGTGGAATTATTAAAGTAATTCAACTCGATCTTTTCCAGTACTAAAATGAACCTTTACAGTTTCATTTAATGAAGTGGATAAGGAGATTCCTTTAAAGTCTGCTTTTACAGGAAACTTCTTGTGGCTTCTATCTACCAATACCGCAGTTCTAAATAATTTAAGAGGGACGTCCAGAAAATGTTTAACACCGTAAATGAGCGTGGTTCCGGAATTGAGTACATCATCTATTAAAACAATAGATCTATTCTCATATGCTGTAGCCGGAATGGAAGTTTTAACTCCCTTCAAAGGATTTTTCTTATCTATAGTAACTTCGCATAATTCTATCTTAATAGGAGAGATTTCTTCTAATACCTCTTTTAGGCGTTTTGCGAACGTAAAACCATTTTTTGATATACCGGCTAAAATTAGAAGAGTTTCGTCCACATTGCTTTCGTAAATTTGATAAGCAATACGCTTTATCTTGTGTTGGATCTCCTTGTTGTTGAGTATGATATTTGATGCTGGCATATTAATGTATTTTCTTTAGTATCATAAACAATTCACTTCCCTTACGTGGGGGAATTGAATTGTAACAGTTTTCAAAAGTTACAATTTTAAAATATGGACTAAAATAAGTTAAATATTCAGTTCTATCACCTCCAAATGGAGGACCGTGCTTTGCAAAAGACATATCGAATAGCACTCCTACTAGTTTTCCGTTTGGTTTCAGAAGCTCATTCATTTTAATGGCGTAGTCTGTCCTTCGCACTGGGGGTAAGGAACAGAAAAAAGTTTGTTCTAAAATTAGATCGAAAGAGCCAGTAATCTCGAAGAAATTTTCATTTAATATATGCTCCTCAGGGAAATCCGGTATCCTGTTCTTGAATCTTTCCAATGGCTCATAGGCAAAGTCGAGAATATATATGTTTTTAAATCCTTTTCTGAATAAGTGTTCTGCTTCATAAGCATTACCAGCACCGGGGATCAAGATCTTTATTTCCTTATTTTCTATTTGATCGATGTATTCTTTTAGGGGAGTAGAGACCTCTCCAATATCCCATCCGGTTCTTTGTTCTATATATCTTTCAGACCAATATTCTTTATTCAGGTTCATTATCCTCTTTCTTTACAGATTTTTCTTCCGGCTCCTCATCAAACCATTCATCTATATCCCGTCTATCTTTTTTAGTAGGTCTTCCTGTTCCCTTTTTGCGATAATAATCTCTCGAATATTTAAGTAGTTCCATTTTCTCGAAAGCTT
>JAHELO010000269.1 GCA_024644145.1 Christiangramia sp. | reverse complement strand
ATAACTATAAGCTTCACCAGCCCGCGCAAATAATAATCGAAGGAAATCATAGATCTCGGTAATGGTGCCAACCGTACTTCTGGGATTCTTACTAGTGGTTTTCTGTTCTATGGCTATTACAGGCGATAAACCTTCGATTTTATCTACATCTGGCCGTTCCAGGCTACCCAGGAATTGCCGGGCATAGGCTGAAAATGTTTCGATATATCGTCTTTGCCCTTCAGCATATATTGTATCAAAGGCCAGGGATGATTTACCAGAACCCGATAGTCCCGTAATTACTACCAGCTTTTCTCTGGGAATAGTTACATCTATATTTTTGAGATTATGGACGCGCGCGCCCAATACTTCGATTCTGTCTTCAGTTTTCGCCATAAATTTTTTCAAGGGGGGCAAAGTTACTTATTGTATTAATATTTAAAAAGTTATTGGCAAGCTACTGGTGTTAAGGTTGGTGTAATTTTTCATTTACTTCTCGATAAATTTTATGAAAATAGAAAGATCTTTAATGAAGGTTTGCTTAAATAAGTTTTAAAATAGCTTAAAATATGTCATTAAACTCCCTTTTAAGTTTTTAGATGTCAGGATAATACTACCAGTTTTATTTCAGGGGTATGGGGGAAATCACCTATATTTGAATGTCCAAAAATCACTTTCCCCCAAATCTTTTTCAATTAAAGTGTTCAAACTTTCTATAATGTTTGAAGCAACGTCTGGATTGTTGTAATTGATTAATTTATTTTAAATGTGGATTGATGATGGAAAAAAGGCAACTATTAATTGTTAGCAAAAATCAGGAATTCATTGACCAGCTGGTGGAGCAGGTAAGTGTGAATTTCGAAGTAACTTCAGAAAAGTCTATACATGTAGCCTATAATATTGCTTTAAACCTCCTGCCTGATACGATCTTCTTCGATAAAAATTCATATAAGAAGAATTCAGATTTCAGAAACCTCAAAAATTTTAAATCAACGCACTTTCTCACCAAAAGCTTTTTAATAGTTTATGGCAAAGATGAAGATCTCTCTATTCTCAATAAAAGATATAAATCTATCATTGATGAATACCTTTCTGATAGTATAGGTATAGAGCAAATAGCTTCCAAAATTCTCCGGGATCCTAAGTCTAAAAATTTCAATTACTGGCATGACTGCTTTATGGGACTGTTCAATATAATGACTCAGCCCATTGTTTTATTACAGCAGAACAATATTCTGGCTGTAAACGATGCTTTTAAAAGAACCTTTCGCGTAGTACAAACTGATGGCCTTAAGCTTACAGATTTCGTAAATATTGAGAATAAGGCGAAGGTAAAGACGAGTTTAAGAAATTTCGCACGGGGAAAGCATATGAAGGCGGTAACCTCTACCTCGCTATTAATACATAACGACAAGCTAAGAAATGCCAAGGTTAGTTTTTCAAAATTAAGCAGGAATATCATGGACCAGTTCATTATGATGATAGATTTCTCTGGTGAGGATTATGCAATAGATGATAGCATTGGCAGTCACGCAGACCAGGTTGAAAAATGTTTTAAAGAAAACAGTGAAAAAGTAGAATTCAGTTTTACGAAAAGAGAAAAAGAGATAATTTCACTGTTATGCAAAGGGTATAAGACCAAGGAAATTTCAGACGCTTTATTCATATCTCCTAAGACAATAGAGAAGCATAGATCTAATATTATAAAGAGGACAAATTCTGAAACTATTTTAGAAAGTATAATCTACGCAATCAACCATAATCTGGTAGATTTTCCAAAATCTTAATTAAAGCCTAAAATACCGTTAAATGGCGGTTTATAAATAGAATATGGGGGATTTCCCCTATACACTCAGAGGAGCTGTTTTTTTACTTTTACAGTGATTCTATTAAAAGGATTTATGCCCCCCAACCTTTTAATGGAAGTTATCCTACAACCCCCCAAATCTCAGTTTATTTTTTGTTTTGATACTATACTTCCATTAGGGAAGGTCTGTATATATATTAACCATTCTAAATATTTATTAACCAATACTTGTAATTATGAAAACGTAAGTCACTCCCACTCAACTTCGCGAATACCGATCTTAATAACCTTCCTGTCTATCAGGGTAGGTTAGGTGATAGTATAATTTATTAACCATTCTAAATATTTATAAACCAAAACTTCATTATTATGAAAAAAATTAATCATTATCTGGTTTTTACCGCAGTCTTTGCACTGTTGTTGGCCGGATGTAGTAAAGATGAACCTTCAGCACTTGAGGTAGACAAAGACACTTCATTTGAAGTGTTAACTTTTGAAGCAGCGTTAAATGACCTGGTTAACCGGGCGGTAGCACCAGTAAATAAAAATCAGCATTTTGGACAAATACCTGATTGTTCCAGTGCAGCGCCGGCAACCGCAAGTATTGTATTCTCCTATGGAGGAAATCAATACGATGTAGATCTCGATATTCTTTTTGATGGCGCTGTTTATTTCACAGATTATTCAGATCAACTGAAAATTCCTGTGCCAGACGGTGGAATGACTGTAGTTACCCTTGAAGAATTTGTGGTATATGATGGTAACTCCAATAAAATTTGGATAGCTCCAATTTCCTCGGAAGTTGGTCAGTTCGATGGATACGTGAATAATCCACTACCGTTTGATATTGAAGTACGGGATGGTACTAAACCTTATATCCCGGTAGAAGTTCTATGTTATGACGACCGTATGGTAAATGAATATGGGTATGTATTCTTCGACCTTGAAAACACTGAGCTTATTGAATTCTGTATGTTTGGAAACTTCTGTCCTCCAACGGGAAGGCACTATGTTGCTGCTTATTCTGTAGACGTATGGACAGTAAATGCAAATAATCAAAACGTAACACAAATTTATAACGATCAAATTAGAAATGTGACTGAAAATTCAGCAGGAGAACTTTCGGCAGATCCTTTATGTGTTGTATTGCCAGATAAAATTGGGGTAGAGGACCGTTATAGAATTGAAATTAGAATTCTGGATGGACCTAATTATAATGCCAATGATGGTGAGCTAATTAGAACCAGCATTCTAACAGACCAGGAAGTTCGTACGTTCTTTGATGGTGATAACAACCTTGAATACTTCCACTTCTTTGAAGGTTGTGATGAACCAGATACCCCACCGATTTTTAATGATCCGCGGGATAATAAAATGGTTTACAAAACCTGTGTAAAAGGAATTAATGACTCTGGCGTGATCGCTTTAGCTGCAGTTAGTATTAAGGGAACTACTTTAGATGTTACCATTCTAGCTACTGGAATGGACACTGGTATGCAACATTTACAACACATCCATGGATTTCTTCCAGAAGAGAATAAAGATGCTGTTTGTCCACCAGATGAAGCAGATACTGATGATGACGGAATCATTTCACTTGGGGAGGGCTTACCTTTTTATGGTGGCATTCGACTTGGGTTAGACATGCAGGGTGGAGATTTCCCAACTCCAGATGGATTGGGTAACTATATCTATCAAAGAACATTTTCATTATCATCTCAGCAAAAAGCTGAGCTTACTCCCTTAAGCGATAAAGTGGTGGTACTTCACGGAATCACCGGGAATGCAACTTTACCGGTCGCCTGTGGTGAACTG
>JAHELO010000268.1 GCA_024644145.1 Christiangramia sp. | reverse complement strand
GAGATATCCTGAACCGTATAATTTCCGTCAAAGTCGGTAGTTGTACCTCGTGACTGATTTTTTACAATTACGTTAACCCCAAGTAATGGTAATCCGTTCTCATCGGTGACATTTCCGCTTACCGAAAACGATTGCGCGTAAGCACCGAAAAACCCGCTTAGAAATAGAATCAAAAGACAGGTGATTTTCTTCATGATGTAATATTTGAATTATACCTTCAATATATTAACATCCTTTGTAGAAGACCTGAAATTAACCTTTACAAAAATTCTACAATTTTGAGACATACGCAGAAATTAAGGCATATAATCACCTTCTTTCAAGTCAAATAGGGAGATACAGCGAATATGGAAATAAATCAAATAAATTATTGCCAATCAGATAAATAGCATTTTGTAGAGGCAATGTAGAGTTATTTTATACGATTGTATAGGTTATAAGGCAAGTATATATTCCGTTAAATTAGTCTCACGGTCCAGATTCATCTTTTTACGCAAACGATATCGTTTAATTTCTACACTTTTAACTGATATGTTGAGCAAGGGAGCAATCTCTTTGGAGGATAAATTTAGCCGTAAATAGGCACAAAGCTTAAGATCGTTAGAAGTAAGATCTGGATGTTTAGATTTTAACTTTTTAAAGAAATCTTTATCGGCATTACTAAAGGCCTTTTTGAAAAATTTCCAGTTATCCTCTTCACTAATATCTTTATCAATAGTCCTGATTACTGATTTTACTTTAGCACTATCTCCAGATGTCTTAAGTTTATCCTTTATGTTAGTAAGAAATTCATTCTTCTTTATAAGGCTCATGGCAGAAACGGCTAATTCACGGTTCTTATTTGCCATCTCCTGTTCCAGTTTTTCATTGCGCAGTTTAATGATCTCCCGTTCTGCCTCCAGATTTTTCATTCTCAGAGCCTTCTCGTTATCTGCGATCGTTTTTCTGTGATGCCTCTTGTTCAGTATATGAACCATATACAGGATGAAACCAAAGACGAAAACATAACCCAAGATCGCTAAGTTGCTTAAGTAATAAGGTCGGGCTATTGTAAATTCATATTCAACACTTTCAGTCACCTTTTCCCCGATTTTAGCTTTAACTTCAAAAGTATAATCACCAAATCCAAGGTTTTCGAATTTTACAACAGAGGAATTTCCCCATTTGCTCCAGTTGGGGCTCAGGCCCAGCAGACGGTAGCTGTATAAAGCTTTATTATATTTATCATGTACTGGCGTACTAAAGTTGAAGGAAATATTGTTATCCCTGAATTTAAAACTTCCTGGTTTTTCTAAATTTACTTTTCTGGCACTTGCGTCCAGCGCACTCACCTCAATTTTATCCAAAGTCACTTCAGCTTCCCCTGGAACTTTATCCTTCTCATTAAATTTCAAGTAACCATTAGCCACTCCCAGCAGATATCCTTCAGCTTCGAGACTATTGACATTCTCATAACCAATGGCAATATTTCTGAACTCTTCATCAATAAAAGTGAAATCCAGACTATAATCATTCTTTAGTGGAGCAGGCTGTATCGAATAAATACCTTTAGGAGCGAAACCCCATACTTTAATATTTTCCTTTTCACTAACCATCTTCCCTGAAACCCGGGGATATTCAGATACCAGTTTATTTATCTGATTATCTACAGAGAATTGATTTAATTCCCGGTTATACTGGTAAACATTCTCCTTAGAACTATAATATAAAGTATCATTAAATTTAAAAATGCTGGATGTGATCCCAGATTCGCCAGGGAATTTATAGTTCTCTATTTCCTTATAGCCATTTAAAGAGTCATTTAATCGAATTCTAAAAACACCCTTATGCTCATTACTCACCCAAACATCGAGATTTTCGTCAATTTCCAGAAACTTGGTGGAGTGGGGAAAATTTTTGAGCATGGGTAATACCTCGAAGCTATTTCCATTATTTCTAAGTAAACTAATCCCGTTATAATGTCCCTGAATAAATAAATTATTGGTATATGCCTTGACTAACCAGGTTCCAAGCCTGTCACTTATTTTTACTGCTTTATCCTTTGCAATTATATATGTCCCGTTATCATGCCCACAAAAGATTTTATCTCCAATCTTATCAATGAACCAGACCTGCCCGTTCGTGCCGGCAATCAGTTTAAATTTTTCAGAATCAGCATTTTTAAGGTATAGTCCCTGGTTTGTACCAAGATATAGATCGCCGTTATTTTCATAAGATGCATATACTGAACCTATTTCACCCCGATTATCCAGAAAGGATCTGAAAGTGGAATTGAGGTCGATATAGCTGATACCATAATCCAGGCCAGCCCATAGGTTTCCAGCCTTATCTAATAAGAGATCCAGTACGGTATTATTAAGTAGAACGTTTTCCTGGTTAAAAGTATTGATCACATTTCCCGAAGCATCTATCTCAACAACTCCCTTACCTACAGTTCCCAGGATCATTCCGCCGTTTGGAAGATCTACTACATCAAGAATATTAGGATAACCCAGATCATTATTTACAGGTTTAATAACCTTTTTTAAGCTAGCATCTTTCCATATAAAAAACCGGGTCTTGCCAGATATAATACAGAGCTCGTCTTCGCTAAAATAGACATGTGTAATGGTGACACCCTCTAGTTCTTCTTCCGGAATAACCAATTGTGAAGTGCCACTTTTAATCTTAAAAAGTCCATCCCCTACCAGTTGATAATACAGTTCATTATTAAGTTTAAAGATCCCTGAGACAGGTTTCCCCCTTGGATTTTCCATTTTGGTAATGGAATTTTTTAAAGGCTCATAAAAATAAACACCGGCAAAACTTCTAAAGATCACAAGGTCGTCCAGAAATTCTATATCCCAGAACTGCTCACCATCGCCAATACCTCCATCAAATTTCGGCACCAGACTAGTATATTCTAAAATGCCTAATTCATTCTTTTCCCAATATCCGGCTTCCATATAGGCTCCGGTATAAATGCGGTCTTCTATGGCCTTTATTGAACGTACAATTGTATTATTAGGGACAGGATACAAATTCCAGTTCTCTCCGTTATATTCCAGTAAACCTGTGCTGTTAGCGAAATAAAAATTCTTGTTCTCTGCCTGGTCTATCATCCAGTTCTGGTTCCCTGCAGAATATAGGTTTGGTCCAAAATTCACAACTGGCGGCAACTCCTGTGCCTGCCCGTTATAAATACCGAAAATGAATAATAATAAAAGGAATTCGTTGCGCAACCTAAGAATAGATTTTAGAATGCGAAAGTTAAGTATACGGGGCGTAATCAGAAAATTATGGGTGATAATAGCGGTATGATTATTAGTAAAACTTTTAGGCTTAGGTGTTAAAGTATTATAAAGACCTATGACATCCTAAAATTATTGAATTTTTTTGGTAGTTAAGTGTCTCTAAAGTCGCTAACTACTAAATTCAATCAAACAACCTCAACCTGTATGGACATAATTAAAAATGTACTGCAAAAGACTCTGCCCTGCCAAAAAAGAAATCTTTTCTTATTATTTATTTTCTCAACTATTTTAAGTGCCGGTACCGCGCAGAACTCAAAAGAAGATAAGGGTAATTCTGTCTATGTTACCTCCAATCACGGTCTAAGAAGCGATGAATCCAAT
>JAHELO010000267.1 GCA_024644145.1 Christiangramia sp. | reverse complement strand
TTCGCCCTTCGTGGTTTTCTTTTGTCCAAAAGATTTTACTCCGGGTTGTACGAAGGAAGCCTGTACTTTCAGAGATAAATACGATGATTTTAGAGAACTGGGTGCAAAAGTCATTGGTATAAGCAGTGATTCCAGCAAATCTCATTTAAAGTTTGCAAACAGGTATGAGCTGCCCTTTATTTTGCTGGCAGATGAGGATAAAAAAGCAAGGCAGGCATTTGGGGTGGGATCTCATTTTTTGGGATTGCTTCCGGGCAGGGAAACATTCGTATTTAACCAGGAAGGCAGGTTGATTCATAGAATCCAGGGTATAAATGCAAAAAAGCATATGCCTGAGGCATTAGCTGTATTGAAAAAAAATCAGAATTAATTTTATTGAAATCTAATTTCGTTTCGAAAAATAGTTTAAATTCGCAGCCGAAATTTATTGATAATGGCGAGTAAAAGATTGCTTAAAAAAGACGTGAATTATGTAATGGGAGACATCATAGATGCTGCCTATATTCACCAAATGGCTAATCCAAAGGAAGACCCGGCGAAATCTGAGGCGATCGTGGATGAGGCTATTAAAGAATATGATGAATTGATCACTAAGATCAACCGTCGTGACGTAGAAAATAAACAAAAGCATTTTAAGGAAGTTCAGAAGGATCTTGAGACCAAGGCACAGGCTTTGATCGAAAAACTGAATGCTCTTTAATAAGTTGCCGATGTAGCTCAGCTGGCTAGAGCAGCTGATTTGTAATCAGCAGGTCGTGGGTTCGAGTCCCTCCATCGGCTCTTAATAAAAGCTTCTCCAAACGGGGAAGCTTTTTTTATATACTGCTAATCTAGTATATCTGTTATAGGTAAAGATTTATACACTTTATCTTCAGACTCAATTGTTTGTCAGGTTAATGGAGCACGTCAAGCTTTAGATTCTTTGAGACCCTGGCCTGTACCTTTTTAAATTTCTGTACATCAGTGCGGGCATCTGTATCCCAGAACGGTATCATTTTCTCCAGTTTATTTTTGTAATCCTGTGACTGGATTTTTTCCGGAAAGGCGATCCTCAGGACTTCGAGCATAATATGTACTGCGGTGGAAGCTCCCGGTGAAGCACCGAGCAAAGCAGTGATTTTCCCGTCTTTGCTGTGTACCACATCTGTTCCAAATTCCAATACGCCTCCCTGTTCTTTATCTCTTTTTATAATTTGCACACGCTGTCCTGCGATTTTCAGTTCCCAGTCTTCTGGCCGCGCATCGTTAATAAATAATTTCAGGTCTTCTATCCTGTCTTTATGATCTTTTCTAACCTGATCTATTAAATAGGTGGTTAGCGGCAGGTTATGCCAAAAGACACCCCACATAGAGGGTAGATTGTCAAAATTCAATGATCTGGGAAGATCAAGGTTAGATCCTTCTTTCAGGAATTTGGTACTAAAACCCGCAAATGGTCCAAAAAGTAATTCCTTTTTCCCATTAATAAATCTAGCATCCAGGTGAGGGACAGACATGGGCGGCGCATCCACACCGGCTTTACTATATACTTTGGCATGATGCTGTTCTATAAGTTCCCTGTTTTTACAAAACAACCATTGTCCACTTACAGGGAAACCACCGTATCCATCCTTTTCAGGAATTTCAACTTTTTGCAATAAAGGTAAAGCTCCGCCTCCGGCGCCAATAAAAATATGTTCTGCATCGTAGTAACTAATTTCACCTGTGACTCTATTTTCAACCTTGGCTGACCAGTCTTCCGGCCCCTCTGGATCTATGTCCAGAACTTCTCGATTTCTTAGGACAGGAACATCAAAATGATCTTCCAGGACCTTGAGGTATTGTTCAGTAAGTGATTCAAAATTAACACCTGTACCTAATTCCATCCTGGTCGCTGCCATTTTTTCATCAGGTTTTCTGTTCCGCATAATCAAAGGAAACCACTGTTTTAACCTTTCATGGTCTTCAGAATACTTCATGTCTTCAAACATGAATTCAGAGGTCATGGCCTCGTAGCGATTTTTAAGAAATTCAACATTTTTCTCGCCGCGTACCCAGGCATGATGAGGGATAGAACGGATAAAGGCCTTTGGGTCCTTAATTAATTTCTGATCTACGAGATAAGACCAGAATTGCTTGGACCTTTCAAATTGCTGAAAGATCTCGATAGCTTTGGAAATATCAACATTTCCGTTTTTATCTTGAGGGGTGTAATTTAATTCACAAAAGGCCGAGTGACCTGTTCCCGCATTATTCCACGCCTTAGTGCTTTCCTCGGCCACCCGGCCCAGTCTTTCAAAAATTATGATCTTCATGTCGGGATCGGTTAATTTCAGAATGAGTGCCAGGGTAGCACTCATTATTCCACCGCCTACACAAATAAGATCATATTCCTGGTTGGTTTTATTCATCATATTCAGGTTTGTTTTCAAGATAATTAAAGCTAAACCTAAATTGACCTAATAAAATATTAAGAACATGTTATAAAATAAAAAAAGGAGCTTTATAAGCTCCTTTTATATCCATGGAATGGTAGTTAAGAATTTTCACTCGCAGTTTGTTCTTCTACCTTCTTTTCAATTTTTTCCAGTTTCCTGCGTTCCTTTAGATAATCTTTTAATTCTTGGCCATACTTAGATTTTCTCACTTTAGGAGCGAGGGAAGTGTAAATGGTATCCAGATATTTAATATTGGCATCAAAAACTTCTGAAAGCGCAAGGTAAGGAGCGATCTCATGTTCTTTATTATTGATAGCGAAATTTACGGTATACAAATATTTTCTCTTGAGTAGACGGTCATATTTCTTATCGATCTCCAGTAGTTTCTCTTCATCCTGAGCTTTTTCAGCTTCAAAGCTTTCTTTGATAAGATCTAAGTTCTGATCGTTGAACCGGCTGATCATTTTACGATATTCCATCAGTTTTTCCTGATTTACTGAACCTACAATGTTAGCTCCGGTCTCAAATTTATCAAGTTTGGTAGTGATAGTAACCTGTCCTTCATCGGCGAAAAATTCGATGCGGTCATCATAGCGGTTATTGTCCACCTTTTCCAGATAGAGATACATGATCTGAGGACTTTCAAGATAAGTTTCCAGAGAAAATGTTGGATCTCCGTTCACAACAACAGAATCAACATTTACCAGGGTTGTATCTTTTATTTTTTGAAGGTATAAGGTCCCTTTTTTAAGACCTTTAATTTCACCAGAAACAACCAGATTGCTTTCTTTTTCAGAACAAGCGGTAATACTTATTAATACCACTAAAAGAAGAGCTAATTTTTTCATTTTTGAATACGAATTTAGAAGGAGCGCAAATATCTTATATTTTTCTGTTTAATGCTAACTACCGGCGGCTATTTGCATTAAAATTGTACATAGAATTGCCCCGTACGTACCTACCACATATCCGAAAACTGCAAGTAAAACCCCAACTGTGGCTAGGGAAGGGTGGAAGGCGGCTGCGACAACCGGTGCAGATGCTGCTCCGCCCACGTTGGCCTGGCTTCCCACCGCCAGAAAAAAGTAGGGTGCTTTAATAAGTTTAGCCGTTGTGATTAAAACTATAACATGTATAAGGATCCATACCAGACGGGTGGATTCGGCCTCTGGCCGACGGTGAAGCATTCGAAGATGG
>JAHELO010000266.1 GCA_024644145.1 Christiangramia sp. | reverse complement strand
GACACCAGTTCACTTCAGCTTCAGCCAGATATGTCAACCGGTATTTTAAAAGTATATGTTCTTTTTCCTCCTGAGAATATGAATTCCAGTCTTCCGCAGAAAAATCTTCCACACCTTCGTCACAGGCTGCATTCACCCGTGAATTACCTTCGGAAGAAAAAATATCCTCCAGCTCTGATATCGCACGGGACTTATCTGCTTCCAAATCGTACCAGCTTTCAAATAGCTGAATAAAAATCCACTGAGTCCATTTATAATAATCTGGTTCACTGGTCCTAACTTCACGGCTCCAGTCGAAAGAGAAACCGATCTTATCTAATTGCTCCCTGTAACGGGCTATATTATTTTCAGTAGTTACCGCTGGATGCTGACCGGTCTGGATGGCATACTGCTCTGCCGGAAGTCCGAAACTATCGTATCCCTGAGGATGTAATACATTAAAGCCTTTATGCCTTTTGTAACGGGCATAAATATCACTAGCGATATATCCCAACGGATGTCCCACATGCAGCCCTGCTCCCGAAGGATAAGGAAACATGTCCAGAACATAATATTTAGGCGCCTCTTTCTCGCCCGATAGGGGAGGATTTTGTGCTTTAAACGTATTATTCTTGGCCCAGTATTGCTGCCATTTCTCTTCGATCTTATTAAAGTGGTAACTCATCTTCTACTTTCTCTTAATTCAAATTTTCTGAAGTCATCGCCAGGGTTGTAATCCTGAAACCATCCACGAAACAGTAACGCAGCGTTAGTTTTGACCTTAATCATTAATTGCCTGCAAAAATACAATTTTCAGGGACTTATAGGTAAAGGAGAGATAGTTCTATTCCTCAGATTTTCGGGCCTTTTCCTCCATAGGTTTTAGGCATTCATAAATATACCTGTTCACAGGGGTTTCCACATTCAACCGCTCCCCCTCTCTAACTATAAAACCATTGAAATTTTCAAGTTCAGAAGGTTTCCCATTCATAATATCCCGCTGGGTAGAAGCAGTGGTGCCTGCAGGCTGGGAATTAATAATATCAAAAACCATATCCAGATGCTTCTCCTGGAGAGGTATATCCTTCGCTTTCCCCACCTGCAGTATTTCCCTGGCAGATTTTCGCATCATTTCAGAAAGATATTTGCTTTCTCTAATTTTATCTATAGAAACCCGGGTGAGCCCCCCAAGCCCGCTAACCGTGCAAATGAAAAGGAATTTCTTCCAGATCTCCAGCTGAATATTTTCCGGGATCGTACTGGCAATTCCAGCTTCGACAAAAATTTGTTTCATCTGCAGAACCCGCTTAGTTCTGGAATTGTCTATCTCCCCAAAGGTGATCATGGGTTCAAAAGCTGTATGTTTAATTTTCCCTGGCCTATCAAGAAAACTAACGATGAAGCACAGCCCTGCCAGAATATTTTTTTCCGGAAGAATATTTGAAAGCTTTTCATAATTATCAGCACCATTCTGAAGCGGCAGTACTATGGTATCATCACCCATAATTGGTTTTATCTCCCGGGCAACCGAAGGAATTTGCCAGGATTTCACCCCTAGGATGATTAGTTCAGGTTTGGGAACCATTCTTATATCTGATGTTACCAGTTTCGGATTCACTTTGAAATTGCCATGAATACTTTCAATCTCAAGTCCATTTGTCTGTATTTCCTTCAGGTGCTCCCCTCTCGCGATCATACTCACATTATACCCAGCATGGGCAAGCTTCCCGCCAAAATAGCCCCCAACGCCACCTATTCCGTATACTAGTATTTCCATATTTCGGTTTTGATCAAATTTAGAAAAGATTTCAGGAATCTCATCCCGAACCTCCTCCAGGGGCTCAACAAATTTGAACGAAAGAAATAGCTTTGTTTTCTGTTACATTTAAGGCTCACACCCTTTACAGTACAAGAGCTTCGGGATAAAACCTGGAGATTCCCAATATTTTCAAAAGTTTAAACGTTTTGAAGATAGGGAAAGCTGAACTTTCTTATTTTTACAAAAAATCTGAAGTCACTCTATGACCACATCTTTTGAAAGGTATCAGAAACGCCGACTTATATCTTCCTATTTTTCAGTAGTTATCAGTATTTCCCTGGTATTGTTCTTATTAGGAATGCTGGGATTGTTGGTTTTAAATACCAAAAAAGTAGCCGATCACTTTAAGGAACAGATCGCTCTTACGGTATACCTTAAAGACAACGCAAAGGAGGTAGAAATCGAGCAATTAAAGAAAAGTCTTGCACTGGCAGATTATACAAAATCTACCACGTACGTCTCTAAGGAAGAAGCTGCGGAAGCTCATAGTGAAGAGATCGGGGAAGATTTCATGGAATTTCTGGGGTATAATCCACTGCAAAATTCCATAGATGTATACATGAATGCAGACTTCGTATCTTCTGAACAGGTAGATAAGATCGCAGAAGACCTTACCTCTAAAAATTTTGTTGATGAAGTGGTATACGACAAACCACTGATCGCACTTCTTAACGATAACGTAAAAAAGATCAGTTTCTGGGTTCTAATAGCCAGTGCCGTATTTACCTTTATTGCGGTCCTTCTGATTAACAGTAGTATTAGACTGGCGGTATATTCCAAAAGATTTATCATTAAAACCATGCAGATGGTAGGTGCCACCAAAGGTTTTATAAGAAGACCTTTTATCTGGCAAAGTGTAAAACTTGGACTTATTGGCGCAATTCTGGCACTAATAGGGATGGCAGCTGTACTCTATTATTTGAACAACAGCTTCACAGAACTCAACTTGTTAGGAGACATTAAAATGCTCGCAATCCTCTTTAGTGGTATATTTTTAATGGGAATTGTGATTACCTGGATAAGTACGTATTTTGCGACTTCACGTTTTCTAAATTTGAAAACAGATGAACTGTATTATTAAATAACTTTAGGTAATAAGTCTAAAGCGTTTCGCTTTTCACTTATAGCTTAATATCATTATAGATGAAAGAGAATAACAAACGAGGAGGAAGCTTTAATACCGGTTTCGTATTTGGGAAGAAAAACTACATTTTCATGTTCATAGGAATGGCAGTAATCGCCCTGGGTTTTATTTTAATGTCTGGTGGTGGTAGCGAAGATCCTAATGAGTTCAATGATGCCATCTATAATTTCCAAAGAATTCGACTGGCACCAACCCTGGTGCTTATTGGCTTTGCTATAGAGGTTTACGCTATTTTACTGAATCCCAATAAAAAATAAGAAGTTTGGACGTATTAGATGCCGTTATCCTTGGGGTGATCCAGGGACTTACTGAATTTTTACCTGTTTCTTCCAGCGGACACCTAGAACTTGGAAAAGCTATTCTTGGTGATACCAGTCTTCCTGAAGAATCCTTGCTATTTACCGTTGTGCTACATTTTGCTACTGCCTTAAGCACCCTGGTGGTTTTTAGAAAGGATGTTTTTGAGATCATTGGAGGACTCATAAGCTTTGAATGGAACGAGGAAACGCAATTCTCGCTGAAGATCATCGTCTCAATGATTCCTGCAGTTATTGTAGGACTATTATTTGAAGAGCAGCTGGAAGCACTTTTTGGCGGAAATATACTTTTCGTAGGCTTTATGTTATTAATTACAGCCCTTCTACTATGGCTGGCAGATAAAGCTAAAGACACA
>JAHELO010000265.1 GCA_024644145.1 Christiangramia sp. | reverse complement strand
CTCCCAGTTCCTCTTTACCTCTGCCTCATCCTGAACCTTTACATCACCATAGATATGTGGATGACGGTCAATTAACTTATCACAAATGCTATTTGCGACATCTGCGATATCAAAATCACTGGTCTCGCTCCCGATTTTTGCGTAAAAAACGAGATGTAAGAGCACATCACCTAATTCCTTTTTGATCTCCTCCATATCCCTGTCCAGGATAGCATCTCCAAGTTCGTAGGTCTCTTCAATGGTGAGATGTCTTAAAGACTCCATGGTTTGCTTACGGTCCCAGGGACACTGCTCCCTAAGTTCATCCATGATCGTTAATAATCTATCGAATGCTTTAAGCTGATCTTCTCTGGTATTCATGATCTCAATTTTTTCAAAAATACCATTCTGTTTATGAACATTAAACAGTTAAAGGATTATTGTTTCTGAAATCTGTAAATACAGGCTTCTACACAGCCTACATAATTAATTTCCATGGTAGAAGCTGTTAGTCGCTGAATATGAAAAGAACGTTGTGCACCCTCTGTAGAACAATCAAAATGAATAAATTCATTCTCTATCCTGTAATTACCGGAATCGCATTCACCTTCTGAAAGCTTAAAGGTTCCATCGAAATCAAAGGTATATTCAATTCCATTTTCTACCGGAGACCAGCTCGCTTCCCCACCCGGGCTTATATAGGTTTCGGTAAGCCTCCACACACCATTAAGAGTATTAACAGTAAGATCTACCGGTTTAATTGGGTTATTATCATTAGAGGAACATGCGTTAAAAAACAGAAATAAAGGTAGAAAGAGGATTAATTTGCTTTTCATGGGGTTAGTTATTTCCCTACAGATGAAAAAATCTGAAAAAGGTTGCGCAGCAATAACACAAAAAAAGCCTCTCTTTTCAGAGAGGCTTTTGTAAGGGTGGAAGACCGGTTTCGAACCGGCGACCTCCGGAACCACAATCCGGCGCTCTAACCAGCTGAGCTACAACCACCATTTGATTAGCGGATGCAAATGTAAGTTATTTCAACTATTCCTCAAAGAAAAAATATCAATTAAATAAGGTCAAAGATAGAATCTACAGCAACATTTCTCTCCACATTAAAGCCTTCGGCATGCTCGGTGTTAATAAGCCTGCCCATGTCTCTAGCCCGGTAAGTGATGCTATCCAGGAAGTTACTGCTGGAAATGGGAGTTTCAGGCTCCTTACTATTCTCATCAAAGAACTGTGAACGGTAGGCTAGCACAGATTCAACTTTTTTATCCAGATAACCGGTAATATCTACTACAAAATCTGGTTGTAGGTTCTTCCATTGTATATAATGGAATACATGTTTGGGTCTCCAGGCCTCCTGTTTATTCCCGTTCATTATAGTTTCTATCTTTCTTAAACCACTTAAGAAACATGCGTCACTTACCAGTTTGGCTCCTTTACCGTGATCTATATGGCGATCTTCAACAGCATTGCACAAAACGATCTCTGGCCTGTATTTTCTTATAATCTTTATCACCTCCATTTTATGGGAAGTATTATTTTCAAAAAAAGCATCGCTAAATTCAAGGTTGTGTCGCATTTTCACTCCCAGGATTTCTGCGGCAGCTTTTGCTTCTTTATCTCTAATTTCTGCACTACCCCTGGTTCCCAATTCTCCCCTTGTTAAATCCAGTATTCCAACCTTCTTACCGCGATCTACTTCTTTCGCGATGGTTCCTGAGCAACTTAGTTCAACGTCATCTGGATGTGAACCCACTGCCAGTATATCTAATTTCATAATATTGAATTCTTGTATTTATTTATTTTTATCTATTGCCTGCATCAGGTCTTCCATCAGGTCTTCTGCCTCCTCTATTCCTACAGAAAATCTTAATAAGTTATCTTTTATTCCCTGCTTTTCTCGTTCCTCCTCGGTTAATAATCCGTGAGAAGTTTTGGAAGGTAGCAGTATGGTACTTTCTACCCCGGCAAGGCTCATTGATGGTTTTATTAGATTCAGCGATTTCATGAATTCTGAAGCATTTATTTTTTCATTTAATTCAAATGAGAGCATACCTCCAAAACCTTTCATTTGCTGCTTTGCCAGATCATGATCTGGGTGCGTTGTTAATCCAGGGTAATATACTTTACTAACCTGGGGCTGGTCATTTAGAAATTCAGCAAGCTTCTGGGCATTCTCATTCTGGGCTTTTACCCTGATTCCCATGGTTTTAATACTGCGTTCCAGTAACCAGACCGTATAATCGCTCAGGCTGCCACCAAAATTTTTCGCCATGTGAAAGATCCTGTCAATATTCTCTTGTGAAGAAATAACCGTACCAGCAAGTATATCGCTATGGCCTCCCATATATTTGGTTGCAGAGTGAATCACGATATCAATCCCAAAATCTATTGGATTTTGATTCACCGGTGAAGCGAACGTATTATCTATCATGGTCACCAGATTATGCTCCCTCGCCAGGCGGGCAACAGCCGTCATATCTGTAATATTCAATAAAGGGTTAGATGGAGTTTCAATATAAAGAACTTTCGTATTTTCTTTAATTTCCGCTTTAAGCGCATCTGCACTGGCATTTTGAGCAAAACTGTATTCTATTCCGAACTTTCCGAATTCCTCTTTAGCAAGATTACTGGTCCCACCATATAAGGCATCCTGAAAAACTACATGATCTCCTGCTTTCAGAAAGGCCATTAGAGAAGTACTCACCGCAGCCATACCACTTCCGAAAATAAGGGAAGCTTCACCGTTTTCCAGTGCCGCCATTTTTTTAGCAAGGGCTACCTGGTTGGGCGTATTAAAATATCTGGGATACCTTTTTGTCTCTACATCTTCAAAGGCATAAGAAGTTGCCATATAAAGTGGTGAAACTGCACCCTTAAACTCTTTATCCTCCAACTCCCCTACATGCGTACAAATGGTATTAACCCCCTTCTTATTTTTCATGAACAGAATCTAAAAATTGAGCTCTAATGTACTAAGAATTCTATAAAAATTAATGAGAAGGCTGAATCGGAAACATTCCGGATGAGACAGAAGTTAATTAAAGTTAAACCTGGACAATACATCGTTGAAGCGCTACAATTTTGGTAAATTAGGATTGAATCAAAAAAATTGAATAATGAAGAATGTAAATGCCTATGCTGCGAAATCAAATGATGCCAACCTTGAACCATTTGATATTGAGAGAAGAGAGATTTTGGCAGATGATGTAAAGATCGAGATTGATTACTGCGGAGTTTGTCACAGTGATATTCATCAGGTTAGAAATGATTGGGGTAATAGTAAATATCCCGTTGTACCGGGACATGAGATTATAGGACGTGTGACAGAAGTTGGAAAAGATGTGAAGAATTATAAAGAAGGTGACCTAGTAGGCGTTGGCTGCATGGTAGATTCCTGCCAGGAGTGTGATTCCTGTAAAGAAGACCTTGAACAATATTGTGAGAATGGCATGGTTGCTACTTATAATGGTAAAGATGAACACCTTGGAGGTCATACCTTCGGAGGCTATTCTGAAATGATCGTGGTAAAAGAAAAATTTGTTTTAAAAGTCCCCAAAAACCTTGACACCAAGGCAGTAGCCCCTTTGCTCTGTGCTGGAATTACTACCTGGTCTCCACTAAGACAGTGGAATGTAAAGAAA
>JAHELO010000264.1 GCA_024644145.1 Christiangramia sp. | reverse complement strand
GAAAAAACACCATCCCGCGCTTTTACCTGGGAAAACACATCTTTCCAGCCATCCATTTCAGAGGCTTTATTGTTTACCAGGTCACCAGTAAAGACCACGATATCACTTTCCTGCTCCTTCAGCAGGTCTACCCCATACTGTATCTTAGTACGGTTATCAAAACTACCACTATGCACATCACTAATCTGACTAATGCGATACCCATCAAATGCATCTGGAAGATCATCGAAGTAGAGGGTATACCTTAATACCCTGAAATTATATTTGCCTTTATACATCCCATACAATAAACCGGCAAACGGGATCGCGGCAAGGCCAATCGCAATCGTACTTATAAATTTTCTGCGCGAAGGCATATCAAAACTTTCTGAAGGTCCAAAGAATTTCTGGATCCCAGCCATGGGAACTCTTATCACATCTTCCCCCAACATGACCACTGAAAGTACCATCTTCCCAACAAAAAAAGCGAGAAAGATCCCGATAGCATAACCCCTACCGCCACCAAAACCATCATTGGGTGCAGATTGGTTGAATTGATAAAAAAGATTAGCGATCACCAGAACAGATACAATAAAATAGAAGACTGCTATCCAGGTGTTTTTCGTAAATACTCTTAAAGCCTGATAGGCATATAAATCTATCACTATAAAGATCGCTATGAGAATGAACCAACGCATTTTAAAAATTTTATACGAAGATAGTCCTTAAGCAATTCGCGAATGCGGGATTAACGATAATTTATACTGATTGCTACGAAATCTTTTTTGATAATAATTCCGAGATCACAGAATAGTTTTCTATTAAAAATTTCAAAGTCATAGTACAAGGAAGACTGAGTTAATCTTTGTAGTTTTGGAATATTCTCAATTTTATATTTAAAGATTTCAGATGGCCGATCAAAAACGCCTTTTTTTACTCGACGCATACGCCTTAATTTTTCGTGGATATTACGCATTTATTAAGAACCCAAGGATAAATTCCAAAGGTTTTAATACCTCCGCAATCATGGGTTTTACCAATTCCCTTTTTGATGTAATAAGGCGAGAGAAACCCGATCATTTAGCGGTATGTTTCGATAAAGATGGAAGTAAAGAGAGAACCGAGATGTTTTCAGATTACAAGGCCAACAGGGACGAAACCCCGGAACCTATTCGCGAGGCTATCCCAATTATACAGGATATCCTGAAAGCCATGCATATTCCTGTTGTAGAATGTGCCGGTATGGAAGCCGATGATATAATTGGCACCCTTGCCAAACAGGCAGAAAAACAGAATTATAAGGTATACATGGTAACGCCAGATAAGGATTTTGCCCAGCTGGTTTCAGAAAATATATTTATGTATCGTCCCGCCAGAATGGGGAACGGGATTGAGATCTGGGGAATTCCAGAGGTTCAGAAGAAATTTGAAGTAGAACGGCCCGAGCAGGTAATAGATTTCCTGGGCATGATGGGAGACTCTGTAGACAACATTCCGGGACTACCGGGAGTTGGTGAAAAGACCGCAAAAAAGTTCATCAAGCAATACGGCAGTATGGAAGGACTTTTAGAAAATACAGATGATCTGAAAGGCAAAATGAAGGAAAAGGTCGTTGAAAATGCAGAACTGGGCCGCTTATCCAAAAAACTGGCTACCATATTTACAGATTGTGATGTAAAGTTTCATGAAGAAGATTATGAGCTTTCCAGGCCTGATGCAGATAAAGTACAGGAAATTTTTGAAGAGCTGGAATTCAGAAGACTTAAAGACCAGTTCATCAAATTATTTTCCGGCGAGGAGCAAACTACGCCAACACAAGTAACCAATTCTCCTTCTGCTAAAAGCAATGCTCAGGCTACGGCCGGCGCAGGCCAGTTTTCATTATTCGGTGGCGATGGTGAAGAAATTGAAAGAACATCTTCACGAACCAATTTACAGGACACTCCGCATTTCTACCAACTGGTGAATACCGATATGGCCAGGAAAATTTTTATCGATAGACTGTTAAAACAAAAAAGTGTTTGTTTCGATACTGAAACCACAAGTTTGAATACGCTGGAAGCAGAACTTGTAGGAATCGCGTTTTCCTGGGAAGCCGGCAAAGGCTTTTACATACCCTTCCCCGAAGACCGAGAAGAAGCTCAAAAATTAGCGGAGGAACTACGGGAATTTTTCGAGCATGATAAAATCGAGAAAGTGGGCCAGAATCTTAAATATGATATTGAGGTATTAGACAAGTATAATATCACTGTGCAGGGCCCTTTGTTCGACACCATGATAGCGCATTATCTCATCAATCCAGATATGCGTCATAATATGGATGTTCTGGCTGAAACCTATTTGAATTATACCCCGCAACCCATTTCAGAACTGATTGGTAAAAAAGGAAAAAACCAGGGCAGCATGAGGAATGTGGCTTTGGAGAAGCAAACAGAATACGCTGCTGAAGATGCTGATATCACCTTCCAGCTGAAGAATTTCTTTGAAAAAGAGCTTGATGCAGCTGAAACCCGAAAATTGTTCAATGAAATCGAGATCCCGCTGGTAAAAGTACTGGCAGATATGGAACTGGAAGGAATTAAATTGGATGAGGATTTCCTCAAATCGCTGTCTGCAGCACTCGCATCTGATATCCAGGATCTGGAAACAAAAATATATGAAGCGGCCGGTGAAGAATTTCTCATTAGCTCACCCAAGCAATTAGGGATCATTCTGTTCGAAAAAATGGAATTATCCAAAAAGCCTAAAAAAACCAAAACGGGACAGTATTCAACAAGTGAAGATGTACTTTCTGCATTGGCAGATGAACATGATATAGTACGCCATGTGCTGGATTACCGCGGACTGGTTAAATTACAGAACACTTACGTTGATGCTCTGCCTAATCAGGTAGAAAAAACCACCGGCCGGGTACATACAGATTATGTACAAACTACTGCCGCCACAGGAAGGCTAAGTTCCAATAATCCAAACCTCCAGAATATCCCAATTAGAACTGAACGCGGAAGACAGGTAAGAAAAGCTTTTGTACCTAGAGATGAGAATTATGTGCTACTAGCTGCCGATTATTCCCAGATAGAACTAAGGATTATAGCAGCCCTGAGCAAAGAGGAAAACATGATAAACGCGTTTAAAAATGGAGAAGATATTCATGCCTCTACCGCTGCAAAAGTATTCAACGTCCCCCTGAATGAAGTGACCCGTGAGCAAAGAAGTAATGCGAAAACCGTGAATTTCGGGATCATATATGGAGTTTCAGCATTTGGATTAAGCAACCAGACCTCTCTTTCCAGAAGTGAAGCCAAGGAACTTATTGACACTTACTATAAGACCTACCCCAAATTGAGCAATTATATAGCAGACCAGGTGGAATACGCCCGGGAACATGGATATGTGTGCACTGTTTTGGGCCGAAGAAGATACCTTAAAGACATTAACTCCCGTAACCAGGTGGTGCGCGGCGCTGCAGAGCGAAATGCAGTGAACGCTCCTATACAGGGTAGTGCAGCTGATATCATCAAGATCGCAATGATCAATATTCATAAAAAGCTAAAGGAAGAAAAGTATAAAACTAAAATGCTTCTGCAGGTGCATGATGAACTGGTTTTCGACGCTCATAAGGATGAACTGGAAAAGGTTCAGCAAATAATA
>JAHELO010000263.1 GCA_024644145.1 Christiangramia sp. | reverse complement strand
TTTCGAGCTCTATTTTGGTGATTCAAGTAATGTGGCTTTGAAATTCAATAATTTCAAGGCATTTTATAAAAAAGCGCAAAAAGAAAATAAGTTAGATACCTACAAAAAAGTGAACTTACAATTTGGAGATCAGGTTGTGTGCACGAAAAAATAGTTTATGGAACAAAACGATATTGCAGTAGGATTAGATATTGGAACAACAAAGATTGTGGCTATGATTGGCCGCAAAAATGAGTATGGCAAGGTGGAGATCATCGGTATTGGGAAATCAAAATCTCTTGGCGTACACAGGGGTGTAGTAAATAACATTACACAAACAATCCAGTCTATCCAGCAGGCAATACAGGAGGCAGAAGCCGATAGCGGCTTGAAGATTAGTGAAGTAGTAGTGGGAATTGCAGGGCAGCATATAAGAAGCCTTCAGCATAGTGATTACATAACCCGTCAGAATCCAGACGAGGTAATAGACGGAGATGATATTCACACACTTTGTAACCAGGTACACAAGTTGGTAATGTTGCCAGGGGAGGAGATTATCCATGTACTTCCGCAGGAATTTAAGGTAGATGGCCAGGCAGAGATCAAGGAACCTATAGGTATGTATGGGGGAAGACTGGAAGCTAACTTTCACGTGGTGGTAGGCCAGGTTTCTTCTATCAGGAACATTGGGAGATGCGTGAAAAGTGCCGGACTGGAACTTTCCGCGGTAACGCTGGAGCCATTAGCCTCGGCAAATGCCGTTTTAAGTCAGGAAGAGAAAGAGGCAGGTGTAGCCTTGATCGATATAGGTGGTGGTACTACAGATCTTGCAATTTTCAAAGATGGAATTATTCGCCACACGGCGGTGATCCCGTTTGGGGGAAATGTTATCACTGAAGATATAAAGGAAGGATGCTCGATCATTGAAAAGCAGGCAGAATTATTAAAGATAAAATTCGGATCTGCTTGGCCAGGGGAAAATAAGGATAATGAGATTGTTTCTATTCCGGGATTAAGAGGAAGAGAGCCAAAAGAAATCACCCTTAAGAACCTTTCCAAGATTATTAATGCCAGAGTAGTAGAGATCATAGATCAGGTATACCTGGAGATTAAAAACTACGGGCATGACGAGCAGAAGAAAAAACTTATTGCCGGGTTGGTACTTACCGGTGGTGGAGCACAATTAAAGCATCTCAAACAAACCGCGGAATATATTACCGGAATGGATACTAGGATTGGATATCCTAATGAGCATTTAGCCGGAACTACAGATTCTGAAACTACCAGTCCCGTATATGCTACAGCGGTTGGTTTGGTAATGAATAGCCTGGAAAAAGGCAGTAGTCGTTTTCAGGAAGAAGCCGTGCTATCAGATAATAGTCCGGTAGAATCTTCTGATGATTATGAGGAGGAAGATCAGATGATGACAGATTCTGATCCAGAGGAGCAAACCTCGAAAAAAGTAGCCCGCAAGAGCATTTTTGACAAGTGGGCAGAGAAATTCAAAGATTTTTTAGATAACGCAGAGTAATTAAGATACAACCAGTAAAACAGAGTTTATGAGCAGTACAGAATTTGGAGACATCTCATTCGATTTACCTAAAAATCAATCGAACGTCATCAAAGTGATCGGAGTAGGCGGTGGAGGAAGCAATGCCATCAACCACATGTTCCAGTTGGGAATTAAAGGGGTTGATTTCGTTGTTTGTAACACAGATTCCCAGGCACTTGAGAACAGTTCGGTTCCCAACAAAATTCAGTTAGGGGTGACCCTTACTGAAGGACTGGGAGCAGGAGCTAACCCTGAAATTGGGGAGAAAGCAGCAGTAGAGAGCTTTGAGGAAATCAAACAAATGCTGGATACTAATACCAAAATGGTATTTATCACTGCCGGTATGGGTGGTGGTACCGGTACCGGAGCTGCACCAATCATAGCCAAGCAGGCTAAGGAACTGGATATCCTCACGGTTGGTATCGTTACCATTCCTTTTCAATTTGAGGGAAAGAACAGGAACGAACAGGCTCAGTTAGGGGTTGAGAGGCTGAGAAGTCATGTTGATTCATTGATCGTGATCAACAACAATAAACTTCGTGAAGTTTATGGTAACCTAGGTTTTAAAGCCGGTTTCTCAAAGGCCGATGAAGTTTTAGCGACAGCTTCCCGAGGTATTGCCGAGGTAATTACGCATCACTATACGCAGAATATTGACTTGCGGGATGCAAAGACCGTATTAAGCAATTCTGGAACTGCTATCATGGGGTCCGCTCAGGCCTCAGGAGCCAGCAGGGCTACAGATGCTATTATGAAAGCTCTTGACTCTCCATTATTGAACGACAATAAGATCACCGGTGCCAAAAATGTTTTACTGCTAATTGTATCTGGTAACGAGGAGATCACTATAGATGAAATTGGAGAGATCAACGACCATATTCAGGCTGAAGCTGGTAACAGTGCGAATATTATCATGGGAGTTGGTGAAGATGAGTCTTTAGAAGATTCTATTGCTGTAACTATCATCGCTACTGGTTTCGATGTAGAACAGCAAAATGAGATCACAAATACAGAGACTAAAAAGATCATTCATACTTTGGAGGATGAGCAAAAGGCGGAGCAGGAACTTACCACTAAAAGTTCAGGCCCTGTAACTTCGGTTTCTAATTCACCGATGCAGAGAAAACCTGAAAATGAACTGCAGTTTGAAGAGCCTGAGAAGGAAGAAAAAATAGTTCACACTTTAGATGAATCTGTAGAGGAAGTAGATGAAGTTGGGAACATCCATAAAAAAGTGGATGATGAGTATAAAACTCCGGATTTCGCAAGGAAGCTTGAGGTGATTTATGATGAAGTAGATCCTGAAGACTTTATTATTAATGATACCAGTGAAGAAGCTGAAGAAATGGAAGCTCAGGAGCCTCAGGAAATACAGTCTGAAAGTAAAGACCAGTTCATGTTTACTTTCGACATGCCTATGAAAGAGGAGGAAGAGCCAAAGGCCGTTTCTAAACAGGAAGAAGTGAAAAAACATAGCCTGGAAGAGCAGGAGGAAGATACTAAGAATATAAAGGTAAACGAGGCGATAGAGATCGTTCCGGTTACTGAAAGTTCAGCGCAGGGAATCAAAAGGTATAGTCTTGACGACTATATGGAAATGGAAGAAAAGCTTGAAAGATCTAAACCTCCAAAAAAGGAAGAGATTAAAGACGAAACTATTGCTTTTGAAAAGAAGACTGTAGCACCTGCACCGCCAAGAGAAAATACCGGTGAGGAGCATGACCCTTTTGATAATCCAATCTCTTCTGAAGTGGTGAGGCAACGAACTGCGGAAAGAAAGGCTAAAATGAAAGAATTCAATTATAAGTTCAGAACTGGTTCTGCTCAGATTGATGAGATTGAAAAGCAACCTGCCTATAAAAGGGCTGGTATAGAACTTGACAATTCTAAACCGGGAGAAGGGAAACTTTCACGTACCAGTATAGATCAGGACGATAATAACGATATACACTTCAGGAAGAACAACTCTTTTCTACATGATAATGTAGATTAATTTTCAACCTAGCCGTAAAAAAAAAGCTGCCAACTGGCAGCTTTTTTTTTTATTGCTTAATATCAGATTATTTAATTCTGGCTTTGAGCCTGAACTTCATCAGTATCTCTGCGGTAT
>JAHELO010000262.1 GCA_024644145.1 Christiangramia sp. | reverse complement strand
GAATGGGAACACCAGTATTCAGCTAAAATTAAAAGATCTCAGGGAAAGCATTTAAAGATTAAGCTTTTTCAATGTTAATTGCTCCCCGTCAAATTCTGCATAGGTATAATGATTTATCCAGTCTCCGGTATTAATATAGGTGGATTCACCATTAAGGTCGATTTCCAAAGGTAAATGTCGGTGCCCGAATAAGAAATAATCTATATGTCCAGATTGTAGTTTCCTTTTGCAATACTGGATTAGCCATTCATTATCCTCACCAAGAAATTCCATATCCTCTTCTCCTGAAATCGCCTTGTTCTTAACAGAAAAATACTGTGCCAAAGGAACACCAAGATCCGGATGCAACCACCTGTAAAGCCATTTAGAAAACGGATTGGTAAAGACCTTTTTCATTCTTTTATATCCCTTATCACCCGGTCCCAGTCCATCGCCATGACCAATTAAAAATGTTTTGCTGTTGATCGTAAACTCTTTTGGTTGGTGATAAACGGGAATATTCAGTTCTTTTTCAAAATAATCGTTCATCCAGAGATCATGGTTCCCAACGAAGAAATAGACTGGGATTCCGCTATCTTTTATTTCTGCCAGTTTCCCCAGCGTTCTTACAAATCCTTTGGGTACCACATGTTTATATTCGAACCAGAAATCGAAAAGGTCTCCCAGCAGAAAGATTGCGGCTGCGTCTTCTTTGATGGTATCCAGCCATTTTACAAAAACGGCTTCTCTTTCCCGGCTTTCTTCCATAGTTGGAGCTCCAAGATGGTTGTCACTGGAAAAGTAGATTTTTTTGCCCTGAGGAATATTCATAAATATGTTGTTCGGGAGTAAAGATATAAGATTTCTCCCGTTGGTTGAAATGACAGTTATATTATGGTTTTTTTACTTAAGAATAATCACTCCGGGTTATAGCGAGAGATAGACATACCATATATTAAAAAATGCTTGGGATAGTAGTGATAATTACTTTTAGCTGAAAGCTAACTATTATCACTGGCATACCATTCTGCAAACGAAGTCTCGGTTTCCTGAAGTTTTAATGAATGTAATTCTATATGCGGAGGCAAATGTTTTTTGATCTTTTCGGCGAAATCTATGACCATATTCTCGCTGGTGGGCTGGTAGTCTACAAGGATCACATGATGACCGCGGTCTTTTAATTCCCCGGCCAGCTCGAGGTGAGGGGTGTTTTTATTGAAAACCGTGGCATGGTCAAACACATCTACGATTTCAGTTTTTACTATCTTTTTAAGATCCCCAAAATCTATGACCATCCCAAATTTCACATGGTCACTGTCTGCAATTGGAGTGCCTATCACCGTAACGCTCAGTTTGTAACTATGCCCATGTACATTGCGGCATTTCCCATCATAACCGTAAAGGGCATGACCGGTCTCAAATGAAAATTGTTTGGTGATTCTAATATTGCTCATCTCAACTGATTTTGCAGCAAAGATAACTGAAATTTCGGGGCTTTATTTTTAACTTTTATCATATAGTTTCTAACGTATATTTGCGAAATTTTTTTGCAATATGCTAACCACAGACACAGTATTGTTCGAACAACTGGAATTCAAGGAGAATGCCCAGTATGAAGCCATCATTTCAGACCTGATAGACAAAAAATACAGCATCATAGATGGTTTTTTTGATATGGTTGAAGTAGACTTCCTGCGGGAAACTTTGAGAAAAAAGTACGAAGAAGATAATTTTAAAAAGGCAGCCATCGGTAACCGCACAAATGAGGTGGTAGAAAAATCCATTCGCGGGGACTTTATCCTGTGGATCAATGAAGCAGATGGGGGAGAGGCTGAAAGGATCTATTTCAGTAAGATAAATTCCCTTGTTGAATACCTAAACCGAACCTGTTTTATGGGGATATTGCATAAGGAATTCCATTATACAGTTTACCCGGAAGGGACTTATTATAAAAGACATCTTGATACCTTCCAGAACGATGGTCGGAGGAAATTATCTATGGTCTGCTATTTGAACAATGAGAACTGGAAGCCGGAAAATGGTGGTGAACTCACGATTTATACGAATGAGTATGGAGAAGAAAAACAAATCGATATTTACCCATTTCCAGGCCGAGTGGTGATCTTTGAAAGCCAGGAACTGGAGCATGAGGTAAAACCAGTAAAGGTGCCCCGTTTTAGTATAACCGGCTGGTTGAAAACCAGGTAGATTACTTGCGGAATTTTTTATAAACAAACACCCCTATAAGTATAAGTGCAAGGAGTAACCAAAAGCCCATGCCGCTTAAAAAACTGAAAATTTCCCAGGTATCCTGATCCATTAATTTTTAAATTTTCGTGAATTTCTAACTTTCCATCGATGCCGTGCATAAAAGAAAAGTGCCAGAAGCAGAAGGATGGCCAGCAGATACCACAGGTTCTCTGAAATGAATTCTTCCAGGGTCCATCCCCATTCCTGAACTTCGCTGGGATCTTTGTCTTTTGGTAAATGCTCCTGCATTATGCTGTGTTTTTTAGTGTTTTCCTCATTGCAATTGCTGCAATTACGCCAATGAGAAGCCCAACGAAAAGATATATATTTTCTCCAATAAAAGTAAATATATCTCCTTCAAAATGCGGAATGTCTTTAGCTGCAGTTTTCAAATATTGACCGACTGATTTCATTTTTTAAACTGAGCCAGCGCATTTTTCGTAAATTCAGAAAGTACGAGTTCTCCAGAGATAGAAGCGTTTTCATATAATAGGTGCGCCCATTGATCTGTCCCTTTCCAAAGAGTCCTTTTCATCTGTAGTAATGCATCTGGATTATAGGAAGCAAGTTTCCCGGTAAAGATCGAGATCTCTTTGTCCAGATCATCCAGGTTCTCAAAAACTCTGGCGTATAAACCTTTTTCTTTAGCCCAGTAAGCATTCTTCCATTCATGTGCGGCCAGACTTAATTCTGCCAACGCAGATACTCCCATTTTTCTCTGTACCGCCGGTGCAATCACAAATGGGCCTATGCCTATAGTTAATTCTGAAAGTTTGATTGCCGCGGCATCGGTCGCCATGGCATAATCACAAGCAGCTACCAATCCAACCCCTCCACCAACAGTTTTACCCTGAACACGCCCTACAATAAGTTTATTACAGCTGCGCATGGCATTGATAACATTGGCAAAACCAGAGAAGAATTTTTTACCAGATTCGAGGTCGTCAATTTCAATAAGTTCGTTAAAAGAAGCACCAGCACAAAATGCCTTTTCTCCTTCAGATTTTAATAGGATCACCGCTACACTATCATCATCAGATAGTTTATTAATCTCATTTTCTAACCTGTCCAGCAGAACAGACGGAAAAGAATTACTGGCCGGATGTCCAAATTCTACAGTTGCAATTTTGTTTTCAATATTGGTATATAAACTACCGTTCTCGCGGCTGGTCGTCATAATTTTCTGGTTTTTACCAAAGTTAATGATATTGCTTAAATGCAAAACTTCAGGAAGAGATTTCTACACGTCTTTATGGAGATATTTTCTCCGGAAATATATTACCAGGGCACTGCTTCTTATAAGCATCCAGATAAAAAAGGCGATCCAGATACCGTATAGTTGGAGGTTGAATTGGTCTGCTATTAGCAGGGCAGGCGTGAAACCCAGAAAAGTGGCTGCAAGTAGAACATTT
>JAHELO010000261.1 GCA_024644145.1 Christiangramia sp. | reverse complement strand
AAAAGCCGACTCGTTAAAGTCGGCTTAATAATTATTTATGTCTTAAGATCTTACTCCTGAGAGCTTTCTTTGAATTCTTCGAATTCATTTTTAGCCTCTGATTTAGGCCAGCTGTTATTGGTAACATCTACATCTGCTGTTTCAAGATCTGGATCCAGAGTAATTTTTGTGATCTCCTTATTGGTTGGGATCACCTTGCTAACCATTTTATCATTCTTTCTCCAAATTTGTACAGGATATGTCTGCTTTTCAGAAGTTCCATCGGCATAAGTAAGCTCAACAATAATTGGCATTACAAGACCTCCCGGTTTCTCAAAAACAACCTGGTAGAAATATTTAGGAGCTTTTAGCCTCTTTCTTTCCTCTTCGCTGAAATTATCCATTACATACGCCTGTAAAGTCTCAGAATTTTCAAGTAAAGATTTTGTTTTCATGTCTTCCTTAAATTCCTCATCCTCTTCAGAAACTACATAAAGGGCTTTGGTTTCTTCCGGGGTAGTACCATATTTTTCAAGCATTTCCCTACCTGCCTTTGTTGGAGTATCTGTAACATAATATTTCTTCACCTCTTTAATTCCTATATCCACATTATCTGTGGTATAGAACCATCCTCTCCAGAACCAGTCCAGATCTACACTAGAAGCATCTTCCATTGTCCTGAAAAAATCTTCCGGTGTTGGATGCTTAAACATCCATCTGTTAGAGTAGGTAGTGAAAGCATAATCAAAAAGCTCTGGCCCCATGATAGTTTCACGTAGAATATTTAAGGCGGTTGCCGGCTTACCATAGGCATTATTACCCAATTGATGAACCTGCTCCGGGTTAGACATAATAGGAGCAATATAATCCTGATTCCCTTTCATGTACGGCACAATCTTACTTGGTTCACCACGTCTTGAAGGATATTTGTTCAGAGGCGCAATAGCTTCCGGATATTCCTCAGCAAATTTTTGCTCAGCCAGGTACTGTACAAAGGTGTTAATACCTTCGTCCATCCATCCCCACTGTCGTTCATCAGAATTTACGATCATCGGGAAATAATTATGACCTATCTCATGAATAATTACACTTATCATCCCGAATTTGGTACGATCGCTATAATTTCCATTTTCATCGGGTCGACCATAATTCCAACAGATCATTGGGTATTCCATTCCCTGGTTCTTGGCATGTACAGAAACTGCTTTGTGATAAGGGTACTGGAACGTATGCTTTGAATAACTTTTAAGAGTACTGGCAACTGCTCTGGTAGACCACTGCTCCCATAATGGGTTTCCTTCTTTAGGATATAGGGAAACAGCCATTACATCTTTACCCATTACATCTACAGCCATCATATCCAGAATAAACTTTCTGGAAGTAGAAAAGGCGAAGTCACGCACCATTTCGGCCTTGTAAGTCCAGGTTTTAGTTTTTTCAGAAAAACCTTTTTCAGCTTTTTCAGCTTCTTCCTGAGTAACAATCATTACAGGTTTATCATAACTCTTCTTTGCCTGCTCATATCGCTTCATCATTTCTTTAGAGTAAACCTCTTTTCTATTCTGAAGTTCACCTGTAGCTTCCATAATATGGTCTGCAGGCACTGTAATATTTACTTCGTAGTCACCAAAAGGAAGGGCAAATTCTCCATTCCCCCAAAACTGGTAGTTCTGCCAGCCTTCTACATCATTATAGACAGCCATTCTTGGAAAGAATTGAGCGATAACGTATGCCTTGTTGCCATCTTCAGAGAAATATTCGTATCCTGAACGGGCCCTGTTAGTTACATGATTATTTACATTATAAGACCAGTCTATACTAAATGTATAGCTCTCTCCGGCTTTTAGCGGTTTTGGCATATCTATACGCATCATCGTCTGGTGAATGGTATATTTTAAAGGTGTCCCATCTTTGGAAACCTTTTTAATATTAAAACCGCCGTCAAAAGGCTCTTCCATGTATTTATTGGCAAAACGGGCAGCGGTAGCTGCAGGTGCCAGACCATCCCCGTCTTTTTGAGGAGCGTCTTTTTTACGTATGTTCTGATCTAACTGAACCCATAGATATTCAAGGTCCTGGGGAGAATTATTATGATAGGTAATTGTTTCTTCACCTGTAAGCACTGAATTTTTATCATCCAGTACAATATTCATTTTATAATCGGCTTCATTTTGATAATAAGCGGGACCGGGAGCACCAGAGGCCGTTCTATATTGGTTAGGAGTGGCAAGCTCCTGGTACATCTGCCTGAATTTATTTTGATTCGTGTGACCTTCCTGCCTGGCTTCTTTCTGTTCTGTATCCTGTGCAGATACACCTGCAAAGACGAACATTAAGAACACCGAGCATAGCATGTTTAATTTCTTCATTTACTTTGTTTTAATTTAAGGTTGCTAAAAATAAGTATTTTATATCCACTAGAGAAAGCTTTTTAAAAATTTACAGTCTGGCTGCTGTTCCCTTTTGCCAGAAGCATACTTTCAATTTTTTCCCCTTTCTTAACATGTACAATATTCTTTTGAGCGTCGAAGAGATCTGTAAGTATAAGATTTTCAACCTTTACCTTCTGAAAGGTTCCAACTTCAACTGCCTCAATATACATGACCACCTGGTCTGCATCGAATTTACTTCCCAGCAATTTTAATTTCTGAGCCTCACCTTCTACGTGAATACTAAGCTTTTTATTAATATACTTTTGCATAAGCTCCCGGTTTTGTTTCAGATCTTCTTTATAAGAAAGGGAAACATCCTGCTGATATCGCCTGGAGAGCACATTCTCCAGGTCATCAATAAAAACCCTGGAGATAATCTGAAGACTTTGAGTGTGTTTATCATATTCAATCTCGGTGACGCTGAGATAAGTCTCGTGATCTTTAGAGGCAAAAGAAGTAAAAAGTATAAGAGGAAGGATTAGGGCGATTACCTTTTTCATTTTTATTTTTAAAGTGAATGGAGCAAATATTAAACCAAAATTCTAAAATTTGATCTCTGAGAAGTGTTGACAGTAGTTTACTATCCGGGAATTTGAAAAGATGAATTTAAAATTTCTCCTCGTCTATCCTTAAAATCATCAATACGAGACTGAAAATATTCTATTAAAACAAAAGCGTTGTTATTAATCACCAACCTCTTAAAGTGAGTATCTTCAGTACAGAAATATACGAAATTACAGATTTCATTTTCCTCTAGAGCAAGGTCTTCCCGGAAAAACTCATGCCCAACAATGGCAATACTTTTGTTAGCCAGTTCCCGGGGAGAGTAATCTACCGTTGTCACCCTGGGTTCTGAAAGCTTTCCAATTATGGCTCCGGCTATTTTATCCAGCCTTAATCCACCATTGAGATTTGGTTTCTCATAAGGATTAAGTTCTTTGTCTTTCCGGAGAAACTCGTTTAGTTCGTTCTGGAGTTTAAATTTTTCTTCAATATTTTTTACTGAAATCTTAGCCAGATCATTAGCGAGATAACCGGAAAGTTGAATATCGTCTAAAACCACTTCAGCCAGTTCATTCACAGCATCCTGAAGTTCTATCCCAATATATTCATCCGCGATCATTTTTGAAGAAACTATAACGGTTTTGTTTTGAAATTGAACCGAAGAGATATAAAGACTGTCTTTCTCTCTCACAGAAATCTGGAATTCCCCTGACGAATTAGTTACAGCTCCTTCTTCAAGGTTC
>JAHELO010000260.1:861-3658 GCA_024644145.1 Christiangramia sp. | reverse complement strand
TCCTCCTTGCAGAAACTAATATTTTTAAAAATGGTTCTAAGGTTCATGATTACCTCAGAAAATCCCATGAAGGCTAACTCTTTATAATGTTTTACAAGCTCGCCACCTTGCTTTTCCATTAGATCACCTCCCCAAAAACGAAACTCAGCATTGGGATCTACCTTTTTTAGTGCCTTCATTAGATTGGAAGCATGAAGGTCTCCTGAGGCTTCGCCGGCGATGATATAATATTTCATATTAAACGAATTTGTAAATGGCTACCGCAACAGCAACACTCACGGTCGCTAATAATACTCCCCGTGCGTGGTAGTTTTGTTTTTTCCGCAGAAAAACGAAAAATGGTACAAAATTCAAAATTGCGCCCAGAGCTATTATTTTGCCTATATAGTTGTTAGCTACAGCGTTCTTTAAGGTTGTATCTATATCTGCTTCAGAAAGTAGAAGAATATATAATAGTACCCCGGCAATATTTGCCGCGATACCCGTTAAAAACCCGGTAAGAATATTTTGCTTAATCATTCAGGGACCAGCTGCTTAGATCTTTAATAAAATGATGTGCGGTAAGGTCGAATTGCACAGGAACTACTGAGATATAACCTTCTTCCAGGGCTTTTTCGTCTGTGTCGTTACCTTCATCCTTGTTCACGAAAGTTCCGGTAAGCCAGTAATATTCGCGACCCTGCGGATTGGTTCGTTTATCAAATTCTTCTTCCCAGTGTGCATTAGCCTGGCGGCATACCTTAATACCCTTGATCTCCTCTTCACTCAATTTTGGTATGTTCACATTGAGAACCACACCAGTGGGAAGTCCATTCTTTAGAACATTCCTGGTGATGGTTTTAATGTATTTTTTAGTGGGTTCAAAATCTGCATTCAGAGAATAGTCAAGTAACGAAAAACCTATAGCAGGAATACCTTCTATGCCAGCTTCAACCGCCGCACTCATGGTTCCTGAATATATAACGTTTATAGAAGAATTAGAACCGTGATTTATACCACTTACGCAAAGATCTGGCTTGCGGTGCAGGATCTCCTGCGTGGCAATTTTGACACAATCTGCCGGGGTGCCGGAACAGCTGTATTCTTTATGTTTATACGATTCCTTAATGGTAACCTGCTCGCAAAAAAGAGTGTCGCTTATGGTGATGGCATGTCCCATTCCACTCTGAGGGCTGTCTGGAGCCACAACGATCACATCGCCAAGTTCTTTCATTACTTCCACCAATGTCCTGATACCGGGGGCGGTAATACCATCATCATTGGTAACCAGGATAAGAGGTTTTTCTTTAGTCATGCGTTTTTATTTGGTTCTGCTAAAATAAGAATTTAAATAAGGAAAGCTTATATTAGTGGTGTTACAAATTAGTGCAGGTTATTTAATGTATTGGCACAGTTTTTACTATTATTAGGGTAACCAAACGATGACGAATTTAAAACAGATTATGAAAAGGAATATTAAGATCTTAGCAGTTGTTCTCTTAATGGCTGCTGCCTCGTGTAGTTTTACTACTAAGAAATTTGACGACCCCAATAAGGATAAACTTCTTATAGATCTCATCACCTATGTTCTTAATCAGGGACATTATGAAGCTAAAGACATTAATGACAGTTTTTCTGCCAATGTATATGAAGATTACCTGGAAGGATTAGATCCTTCTAAGCGTTTTTTCTATGCCAAAGACGTAAAGGAATTTGATGCTTACAAAGACCAGATTGATGATCAGATAAAAAGCAAGAATATAGACTTTTTCAATCTTACTTATACTCGTTTGGGAAAACGTATGGAAGAGGCCAGATCACTATATAAAGAAATCCTGGCTAAACCTTTCGATTTTACTGAGGCCGAGACGATAAATACAGATTATGAAAGTCTGGCCTATGTGTCATCTAAAGAGGAAATGAGAAAGAGATGGAAAGAACAGTTAAAGTTCAACACACTCATCAATTACCATAACCTTAAGGAGGATGAAAAATCTAAAAAGGAAGAGGATGATTCCTATGAGATGAAATCTGATGCTGAATTGGAAAAAGAAGCGAGAGAAACTACCCTATCAAACATAGACCGTTATTATGATTTTACCGATGATCTTGAAAGAGAAGATTATTTCTCGGTTTATATCAATGCAATTGTGGAGGAATTTGATCCGCACACTTTCTATTTCGCACCTCAGGATAAAGACAGGTTTGATATACAAATGTCTGGGAAGCTTGAAGGGATAGGAGCCCGTCTGGTAAAGGACAGTGATAATATTACGATTACCGAAGTGATCTCCGGTGGACCTGCCTGGAGGAGTGAAGAGATTGGAGAAGGAGATGTAATATTAAAAGTTAAACAGGAGAACGAGAAAGAGGCTGTTAGCATTGTAGGAATGAGATTAGATGATGCTGTAGATCTTATTAAGGGACCAAAAGATACTAAGGTTACGCTTACGGTTCGTAAAAAAGTAATGGGAAATATTGAGGAGGTAACGCTTACCAGAGATGTTATCGAGATAGAGGAAACATATGCCAAGGCTTCCTTAGTGGAAAAAGAAGGTAGAAAATTTGGGGTGATCAACCTCCCGAAATTCTATTTTGATATGACAGATTATAGCGAACGTAATGCTGCCTCAGATATAAAAGCAGATATTATCAGGCTTAAAAATGAAGGAATGGAAGGCCTTGTTCTTGACCTGAGAAATAACGGTGGTGGATCCTTGAAAACGGTTGTGGATATCGCCGGGATGTTTATTGAGAAAGGGCCTATCGTACAGGTGAAATCCAATGGCCAGCGTAAGGAGGTTCTAAAAGATGAAGA
>JAHELO010000260.1:0-851 GCA_024644145.1 Christiangramia sp. | reverse complement strand
TGGGATGGTCCATTAGTGATTTTGGTTAACGAACTGTCTGCTTCCGCTTCAGAGATTCTGGCGGCTGCGATGCAGGATTACAAACGGGCTATTATCATAGGTAGTAAACAAACCTATGGTAAAGGAACTGTACAGAATGTAATTGACCTTAATCGCTGGTTACGAAATAATGATATGGGTGACCTCGGTGCTCTTAAGATCACTACTCAGAAGTTCTATAGAGTGAACGGTGGTTCTACCCAGCTGGAAGGGGTGAAAAGTGATATAGTGGTGCCAGACAGATATAGTTTTGTTGATATAGGAGAAAAGGATCAGGAAAATCCATTACCATGGGATAAAATAGATGCGGCAGATTATTCTATCTGGAATGGCTATGTAGGTTATGATTCTGCAATCGAAGCTAGCAAAGAGAGAATGGGTAAGAATACTCAGCTAAAACTTATAGAGGATAATGCGCGATGGGTGAAAACTCAAAGTGAGGATAGAAGCTATCCTTTAAGTTATGAGGAATATGCCAGGGAAGTTGAGAAAGACAGGGAAATGGCTAAACAATTTGATGCTATTAAAGATTATAAAACAGATCTAACATACAAGTCTCTTCCCTTTGAAGAAAAGCTGTTTGCTACAGATACCGTGCTTAAAGAGAAAAGAGAAAGATGGTTTGAAAGCCTAAGCAAGGATGTGTATGTAGAAGAAGCAGTAAACATTCTTTCAGACATGAAAATGAATAATATCACCAGGAACAAGCTGGCTGATGTTGAAAGAAAGAAAGTTAAGAATTAGAAAATTATAATTAATCCAAAACCCGGAATGCGGATTCCGGGTTTTTTTATTGCCAAATATGAAAAGGA
>JAHELO010000259.1 GCA_024644145.1 Christiangramia sp. | reverse complement strand
AGGTCCCAGGTCTTTAGTACCATGTAAGTGAACCGAAGATCTTCCACAAAACCAAAATCATCATCAATGATCACCGCATCTCCAATTCTTAAGGGTTTTGTCAAGGCGATCTGTATACCGGCGATGATATTACCCAGGGTACTCTGGGCGGCAATCGCAACTACCACGGTGGCAATACCCGCTGAAGCCATTAACGAGATACCCAGTTTTTCCAGGGAAGGGAATTGTGAAAATATGATCGAAGCTCCACCAATAAAGACTATGAATATGAATATTCTTCTTCCTACAGAAACGTAGGTAAGCATCCTTTTAGATTCAACATTTTCTTCATTATTTATATCGCCAATTTTATGCACTGCAAAGAAATCCATGATGTAATCGATGATACGCATAATAAGCCATGTGAACATTACTATGAGTACCACCAGTAGTATGGCGTAAAACCCGCGGGCCAGGGCGCCGGTAAAGGAAATTAAATTATTCAGCAGCAGATAAAAAGCCAGGATTCCCACCGCTCCACCTGCTGGTGAAGCCAGCCGAATAGCTATATTTTTGATCCAGTATTTCTCGGTGCCAGAAAATATTCTTTTTATTATAAAAGAAATAAGTTTGGCAATAAGGAAGGAGATTAGAAAAAGAATTAATGTGCCAATCAATTTCCACACGGCAACATCAAATACTTCAAAACTGAACCACTTCGGGATCATCTTATCCAGTTTACGAGGACCATAGATCTGGTATAACTTTTCAGTATTTTCCACCGTTTGGGCAGAAATCAACCAGATCGGGCTTTTACCGTCTAATTTGATCCTTTGTAGCCTGAAAACCGCATCACGGCCATCAAAATCTACCTTTCCAAAATCTATACTACGCTGAGGTTGCCCGGCTATCGCCTTATTGGTGGAGGTACTTATGTCGATCTGTCCGTCTGGCCGGTCTGAAAGGTTTCCCCAGGAAATAGCTACTCTCTGACTAATTACAAAATCTAGTTTTTCTGCTATGATCGCTGCTTCTTCAATACTTAGGTTATCAGGAAACAGATTAAAATTTAATGCATAGGCCGCAGCTTCGAAATCTTTATTACGGGAGTTAACGATAAAGTGTTCTAAAGTAGCCTGCGGGGTTTGAAGATTGTATCGTTCAGGAGGGAAACCCAAGCCTTTATTCCATCTGTTGGTGAGATAATATGCTTTATGATATTCCTGGAGATAGTCTTTTCCCAGATTCGAACTATCTTTTATGACAAATGCCTTGGAAGGTAACTGCTGATCTTTAGATTTCGAACTGGTAGTATCTTTTTCCTGCTGAAAGGAGTAGGAAAAGGTAGAACTAAATAGAAATATTAGCGTTACTATTGCTTTCATCGAAGTATTAAACATCAGTCATAGATTAAGGAAATTCAATTTATGAAATATTTATTCGATTATAAGAATACAGGATTAGCTGGAATAAATTTTAAGAAGGATTTATATATATAGAATAAAAAAGCCACTCTAATTGAGTGGCTTTTTATTCTATAATTGCAATGTCCTAGTTCACAAAACCGGTTCTTGGTCCACCATCCATAAAGATAGTTCGCATACGTGCTTTTTGACCTTCAGAGAACATGTACATACATGCGTCATCCGTGTAATCCATATAATTCATGGTCATGTCGTTATTCTTACAATTTACAGTAGGATAAGAAGGACATCCGTAGTTAGGACCATCTGATGTTGGAGTATCTGCTACGAAATCATCCTGACGACATCTTCCATCGCCCCAGATATGACGTAGGTTTAGATAGTGACCCACTTCATGCGTTGTTGTTCTTCCCTGATCAAATGGAGATGCTACATAGCCGGTATTCCCAAAATACTGGGGGCCTACAACCACACCATCTGTCTCTAAGGGTCCACCTGGGAATTGTGCGTACCCAAGAATTCCTCCACCTATATTACAAACCCAGATATTTAAGGTATTTGATGGGGAAACCGGTGGGTAAGCGTATTTCACAGCATCATTGGTACCCCATTGAGTTCTTGAATCACTATGTCTCATTACCTGAGTTAGTGTGAAAGATATTTCAGAATCTGCAACAAGCCCTGCAAATTCGGCAGGCACGTTGGTCGCATCGCTGTTAGTGGCACGGAAATCTTCATTAAGAATAGCCATCTGAGAATTGATCTGGGCATCTGAAATATTTTCCTGAGCATTACTGTATACCACATGTATTACCACAGGAATATTTACAGTTCCCAGGTTATCTGGTGCTGGTGGTTCTGTATCACCATCTCCACCGGAACCTGGTTTGCCTTTGGCATTTGCAGATTTCGCCAAAATAGAACGGGTGTTCTTTTCTATATTGTACATCTTTTTGTGTAGATCATCATTCTCGTTTAGCAGACGATTAAGGTTTCTCATACTGTAACATTTGGCATTTGCATTTTCTGCACTTTTACCGTCGGCATCAGCATCTGTATAAAGATAGAAGTCGCTCATGTCTACCTGAGCTTCCTGCTGCTCAACAATGTTTTCTGTAGGGTCTTGCTCACAAGAAGCAAAAAGGAAGGCAAGTGCTGCCATTCCTAAAAAAACTTTTTTCATAATAGTTAAGTTATAGTTTGATAATGGCTCAAGATATCTAAATTTTTATGTTTTTTAACTTCAGGTTTGATAAATAATAATCTTTTTGAGTAAAATTTTGACAATAATGAAAAAAGCCACCTATGATGGTGGCTTTTTCAGTTTAAAAGAATGTTTACCTAGAAACAATATTTATTTTCGGCAGTAAGTTTTTCAGCGATGATATTTCTAAGTTCAACGACATTTGGTTGGTTCGTATACTTAGTAAATCTTTTAAGACCCATCATCATCATTCTTTGTTCGTCACCTTCGGCAAAAGAACTAATCCCTTCCTTTGCTTTGGTGTTCACAGTATCCACTGCGTGATAAAGATAAAGTTTAGCCATTGCGATTTCTTCCTTCTGGGTATCTGCACCAAACCTTTTAGCATTTTTCTCTGCTCTCAGGATTCCCGATTCTGCCATATAGACCTCTATCAAAATATCTGATGCAGCCAAAAGTAATTGCTGATGCTCTTCAAGTTGAGGGCCGAATTTCTGAACTGCGCTCCCGGCAACCATTAAGAAAACTTTCTTAAGTTTTGCGATCATTTCTTTTTCCTCAGCAAAGAGTTCAGAATAATCTGGCTTATCCATGGATGGTATCCCTGTTAGCTCATCTGCAACCTTCATAGCCGGTCCTAAAAGATCTACGTGACCTTTCATGGCTTTTTTAACCAGCATACCTACGGCTAACATTCTGTTTATTTCGTTGGTTCCTTCATAGATTCTTGCAATACGTGCATCTCTCCAGGCAGACTCCATAGGAGTATCTGCAGAGAATCCCATTCCTCCATATACCTGAATCCCTTCGTCGCTGCAATTCTGTACATCTTCTGAACAGGCTACCTTCAAAATTGAACATTCAATGGCATATTCTTCAACCCCTTTTAATTCTGCTTCAGAATGTGAATTACCTGCCTCAAGTCGCAGATTGATCCGGTCTTCTATATTTTTTGCAGCACGGTAAGATGCAGCTTCACCTACATAAGCTGAGGTGGCCATTTCGGCTAGCTTAGATTTTATTGCTCCAAATTTGGAAATAGGCGTATTGAACTG
>JAHELO010000258.1 GCA_024644145.1 Christiangramia sp. | reverse complement strand
TAGTTAATGTGACCGAGGAACAAATCAAAAAGATCGTTGGCCAGATAGAGAAACAAATAGAAGTGATCAAGGCATTTTATCATACAGATGCTGAAACCATTTATCAGGAAACAGCGCTGTATAAGATCAAATCTGAAGATTTTTTAGACGATCATAATATCCAGGATTTTATAAAGGAGACCAATGCACGAATTGTAACCGTAACCAAAGAATTCTTCGTGATAGAAAAAACCGGAAAACGTTCTGAAGTTGATGCATTATATGAAAAGCTTAAACCTTATGGCTTAATGCAATTTGTAAGATCGGGGACCATCGCGGTAACCAAAAATGAAATGCCGATCTCAGGAATATTAGAAAAATTTAATACTACAAACTCATTATCATGACCAACTATTTTAACAGCCTTTCTACAGCTGAAAAACAAGATCAACTCGGCACCTGCCGTTTTATGGAACGGGATGAATTCAATAATGGAACAGCAGCCCTTTATGGTAAAAAAATAGTAATCGTGGGCTGCGGAGCACAGGGTTTCAACCAGGGTCTTAATATGCGTGACAGCGGCCTCGATATTTCATATGCGCTTAGAGAAGGTGCGATCAAAGAGAAGCGCCAATCGTGGAAGAATGCTACAGAAAATGACTTCGAAGTTGGTATTTATAAAGAATTGATTCCGGAAGCAGATCTGGTGATCAATTTAACTCCAGACAAACAACATACCTCGGTTATCAAAGCTATTCAGCCTTATTTAAAAAAAGGAGCGGTACTTTCCTATTCTCATGGTTTTAATATCGTGGAAGAAGGCATGAAGATCCGTGAAGATGTGACCGTTATTATGGTTGCACCTAAATGTCCAGGGTCTGAAGTTCGCGAAGAATATAAAAGAGGCTTCGGGGTGCCCACGCTTATCGCCGTACATCCTGAAAATGACCCTCAGGGAATTGGACTTGAATGGGCTAAGGCTTATGCTTACGCCACCGGAGGTCACAGGGCAGGTGTTTTGGAATCTTCTTTTGTTGCGGAAGTAAAGTCTGACCTTATGGGAGAACAGACCATTCTTTGCGGAGTGCTGCAAACCGGTTCCATTCTCACCTTTGATAAGATGGTTGCTGAAGGTGTGGAACCTTCTTATGCTGCGAAACTTATTCAGTATGGTTGGGAAACTATTACTGAAGCTCTGAAACATGGCGGAATCACTCAAATGATGGACAGGCTTTCAGATCCTGCGAAATTAAGAGCTTATGCGATTTCAGAAGAATTAAAAGATAAGATGAGACCACTTTTTCAGAAGCATATGAATGATATTATTTCCGGCGAATTCAGCAGTAGAATGATGAAAGACTGGGCTAATGACGATAAGGAGTTGCATACCTGGAGAGCCGAAACCGAGAATACCGCTTTTGAAAAGACTGAAGCAACTTCAGAACAGATCAGCGAACAGGAATATTTTGATAAAGGTGTTTTGCTGGTAGCCTTTGTAAAGTCTGGTGTGGAACTGGCCTTTGAAACCATGGTAGATGCCGGGATTATTGAAGAATCGGCTTATTATGAGTCGCTTCATGAAACGCCGCTTATCGCCAATACAATCGCCAGAAAAAAATTATATGAAATGAACAGAGTGATCTCTGATACTGCTGAATATGGCTGTTATCTTTTTGACCATGCTGCAAAACCATTGATCAAGGATTATGTGAAATCTCTTGAGCCGGAAGTGGCCGGAAGAAAATTCGCTTCAGAAGACACTGCAGTAGATAGCCAGAAATTGGAGAAAGTGAATGCAGAAATAAGAAATCATCCCGTTGAAGAGGTCGGAGCAAAATTGAGATCTGCGATGACCGCAATGAAGAAAATATACGCCTAATGAATACACTGCTGGAAAAAGATACAATATATAAACCAAGCCTCGAAGCCGTAAAACAGGCTGCTGAAAGGATTTCTAAGGTGGTTCTAAAAACTCCTTTAGCAGATTCTTTCACTTATAGCAAACGTTTCCAGGCGAATGTAATGTTGAAAAGAGAAGACCTGCAACAAGTAAGATCTTACAAGATCCGTGGGGCGTATAATAAGATTTCCAGTTTGGCTCAGGATCAACTCGATAAAGGGGTGATTTGCGCCAGTGCGGGCAACCACGCACAGGGCGTTGCATTTGCCTGTAATAAATTAAAGGTGAAAGGCATAATTTATATGCCGGGTACAACCCCAAAACAAAAGGTGGAGCAAACTCAAATGTTTGGGGGAAATTGGGTTGAGGTTGTTCTTAAAGGAGACACTTATGACGATTCTTTTAAAAGTGCCATGAGGCATATGAAAGAGGAAAACCTGGTCTTTATTCATCCTTTTGATGATGAAAAAGTGATAGAAGGTCAGGCTACCATTGCTCTGGAAATCCTTGAACAGGCAGATGCACCCATAGATTATATTTTCGCGCCATTAGGTGGCGGAGGTCTACTAGCCGGTGTTTCTTCGATGTTCAAAGAATTATCGCCTAATACCAGAATTATAGGAATTGAGCCTGAAGGAGCACCTTCCATGAAAACCTCTTTAAGAGAAGGGAGGGTTGTGGAACTGGATAATATTGAGCGTTTTGTTGATGGAGCTTCGGTTCAAAAAGTGGGAGCCAGGAATTTTGCGATCTGTAAAGAAAATCTGGATGAAATGATCACCGTGCCTGAGGGTAAGATCTGCCAGACGATCCTCGATCTCTATAATCAGGACGCGATTGTAGTAGAACCTGCCGGAGCAATGGCAATTTCAGCATTGGATTTTTATGCAGAAGAGATCAAAGGTAAGAATGTGGTGTGCATAGTTAGCGGTAGCAACAACGATATAACCAGAACTGCCGAGATCAAGGAAAGAGCTTTACTATATGCCGGATTAAAACATTATTTTATTGTGACCTTTCCGCAGAGAGCTGGGGCATTAAAAGAATTTGTTGCTAAGGTTCTGGGCCCAAATGATGATATCACTCATTTTGAATATTCTAAAAAGCATCATCGCGAAAATGGTCCTGCGGTTATTGGTATTGAATTAAAAGACCCAAAAGACTTTGAACCACTGGTAGAGAGGATGAAAAGGAAGAATTTTTATGGAGAGTATCTTAATGATAACCCAAATTTATTTCAATTTTTGATCTAGTAATTGCCTGTACCTTAAAATTTTATGTACATTTGAATTATGATTTCGATCAGACAAATAATATTACCCCGTTACAATTTCAGGCCCCGCCGCTTCTAGGCAGTGACCCCTGAAACCCTTTTCCTTTTAATATTATTTGATTTTTTTCCACTTTGAATTACTTGAACAGCATAGCATATAATTTTAATATCAGAACATTTTCTGATGTTACTCCTATGCGCCGCCGTTTCCCCCGCACGTAAGTGCGTCTATATATCTATGGAACTTAGGTGAGTCCGGTTCCACTTTCGAAAACCCAAATCAAAATATTTTTTTCAACTTAATTCTTTAGCAGATGAAAATTCTCATTGCTAATAAATCTCATGCTTCTTACGCTGAGATCATTTGTAACACGATCGAAGAGTCGGCAAAGGTACGAGGTACCGGAATTGCCCGCAGAACGCCTGAATATATCATCAATAAGATGGAAAAAGGCAATGCGGTGATCGCGCTCGATGACGAGAAATTTGCAGGTTTCTGTTATATAGAAACCTGGAGCACGGAGAAC
>JAHELO010000257.1 GCA_024644145.1 Christiangramia sp. | reverse complement strand
TGCGATCCAAAAAAGGTTTTGGTGGGACTAACGGAAGTTCTGGATCGGGCCGGGAAGATGCAGGGGCATGGAATCACCAAGATGCCGGAATACAGCTGGAAAGATCTTATGACCTTTAAAAGAACAGTTACTAGTGCTGTTCCCGCTGTTACCGAGAAGGACATGAAGAAACTCGGGATAAAAATGTACCATCAATCCCCTAAATTTCTTGATGAGAATACACTTTCTGTAGAAGGAAAAACGGTAACCGCGAAAAAGATCGTGATCGCTACCGGTGATAAAGCCATGGAATTACCAATACCGGGCAGAGACCTGCCTATTAATAGTGACGATTTTCTTGAGCTTGAGGAACTTCCGGAAAGCATAATATTTATTGGTGCCGGGTATATAGGGATGGAATTTGCGCATATCGCTGCACGGTTTGGCGTGGAGGTAACAGTGATAGATACAGAATCCAGGGCCTTGAACAATTTTGACGAGGATATGGTGAAGCATTTGCAAAAGGCTTCCGAAGAAATGGGGATTAAATTTGTTTTTAATGCAGAGGTGACCGAAGTGGAAAAACTGCGAACTAACTATAGGGTTACAGCTAATAAGAACGGAAAGAAAATTCAGCTTAAAGCAAAACTGATTGTGAATGCGGCTGGAAGAGTTCCCTCCATAGACGAGCTTGACCTCGAAAAAGGAAATGTCGATTTTTCGAAAAAGGGAATCACGGTAAACGAACATCTGCAAAGTAAAACGAATAGTAATGTATATGCCTGCGGAGACGTTGCGGCAAGTGCCGGATTGCCTTTAACACCCTTGGCTTCCCAGGAAGCAAGAATTGTGGCTGCTAACATTCTTAAAAAAGACAGGCCGACCACCGTTAACTATCCTCCCCAGCCTTCTGTGGTATTTACATTACCTAATGTCGCGGCAGTAGGTTTAAATGAAAGAGAGGCAAAAGAGAAAGGCTATGATTTTGTAGTGGAACAAAAACTGGTTCCTAAATGGTTTAATGCGAAAAGAATTAATGAAGATTATTACGGGTATAAAACCCTTGTAGATAAAAAGACAGGCCTAGTGTTAGGAGCGCATTTAATTGGTCCAGATGCCGGGGAGATGATCAATATGTTCGTGATGGCCATGTGTGGTAAACTAAGTTGTGAAACCCTGAAAGGGATGATTTTTTCCTATCCTAGTTGGGGAAGCGATATTAAATCTATGGTCTAATCCTTCTTCCCGTGCATTAATCGGTACATAGGATTGGTTTTTCTGTTAATATAGCCATGGTAGGTAATATACAGTAAAATAATTATCGCGGCGGCAAGTGCTGTATTGGCTATAAGTTCCTGCTCATTTATATGTCTTATGTAGATGGCGGTTAAAGCCCAGACCCCAACAGCAGCAAATTCGCGCATATTCCGCAGGTATATAATTAGCAGATTTATTATAACTGCTACGCCAATCATTATTAACGTCCATTCCACTTCAGAAAACAGGGTGCCGTCCCAGCCTGTATCGGTTAGCCAGGCAGCCATGTTCGCTATGGCTGCTATACTTATCCACCCTGAATATAGACATATGGGCCACCAGTAAAATGCGATAACCTTAAATGGAGCATCCCAGGTTTCCATATCGTTGTTAAGAATGATCTTTAAAAGCTTGGCAAGAATCAGGAACATAAGAACTACCGAAATTCCTATATAATCATAGACCCAGGCGATCACCCATAAGCCGCTCCCGAGATTGGCCACTATGAACCAGATAGAGGTATTTTTAATAAATGCTGTATACTTTCCATCGGTAAAAGCCTGATGAAGCATAAATACAGTAAAAGCCACAAGGGATACATAGATCAATCCCCAGATGGAAAAGGCATAGTCTGCCGGGGTGAAGAGATTGGAATATTTAGCGCTTATTGCTCCAATGGTGGTGCCATTAATTCTACCGGTTTGCGCTAGAAAATTTATGCTTATCGCTGCAAGTACAGATAGAAAATTTAAAACCGCCAGTCTTTTTATCATGTAGAATATTTTAACTCACCGGAATCACTTCCTTTCCGGTTATCGCAAAAACCCGGTCTCCTTCTTCCGGTTTCATAAAATAATTACCTGTGAATTCCCCAAAGGCAGGAAGTATCATTTGATTGGAACTTCTAAAGAAACAAGGTAGTTTTAAAAACTGTCTCCCATTTCCTCTCATCTTGAAACCGGGATGTATGTGCCCACAAATATTAAAATGATCTTTCTGTTCTTCCGGGTGATGACTTAGATGAAAGCCTGCAACCCTCACATCTGAATAGATCTTTATATCAAGAGCTTCATATTTTAAGGGAGAAATAATATCGTGGTTACCAGCGACCAGATGTACCCGGTTATCTATACTTTCAACCCATTCTTCAAACATGTTCCACTCCATGTTCAGGGAACTGTGAAAAAGATCGCCCAGGAAAACGATATGTTCGGGATCAAATTCCTTTCTAAGATCATCGAGTTTGGTGAAATTCTGTGCAATGGCCTGCAATGGTACAGCGCTGCCGTGTTTTCTAAAATGGGATATTTTTCCCAGATGCACGTCTGCGACTAAGAGAACTTCCTGTTCAGGCCAGTAAGCCGCCCCGAATGGATGTAATACAAAGTCCTGATCCCTGATCTTGATATTTAAATTCATCTATAGCTTACAAAGTATTTCCGCAGCTTTTTCTAATGTTTCATCTTTCTTGGCAAAACAAAATCTAAGCTGGCTGTTATCTTTCCCGTTAATATTGAAAACAGAGACCGGAATTGAGGCTATACCGTTCTTTTTCACCAATTTCTCAGCGAAATTTACATCTTTTTCGTCGGTTATTCTAGAAAAATTCAAAAGCTGGAAGTAGGTTCCCTGAGATGGTGTAAAACTGAATTTTGAATCTTTTATTAAATTCAGGAAAAGGTCCCGCTTATTTTGATAAAATTTAGAGAGCCCAAGATAATGCCGGGAATTTTTTAAATATTTCGCATAAGCTACCTGCATTGGATGATTCACAGAAAAAACAGTAATCTCATGGATTTTTCTAATTTCATTCATCAAATATCCAGGAGCTACACAATAACCCGTTTTCCAGCCGGTGTTATGAAAGGTCTTGCCAAAAGATGAGCAAATAATCGCTCTTTCTGCAAGAATGGGGAATCTCGCGGCACTTTGATGCCTTCTACCATCAAAGATCAAATGTTCATATACTTCATCACTTAGCAGAATTATGTTGGTGTCTTTGAGAATGTTTTCCAGTTCTTTCATATCCTCCTCGGTTAAGACTGTACCACTGGGGTTATGAGGAGTGTTAATTATGAGCATTCTTGTCCTGGAAGTGATCGCCGAGCGAACTTCGGCCCAATCTACGCGGAAACCTTCTCCTTTTAACTGGATTTGAACCGGTATACCGCCGTTTAGTTCTATCGTAGGTTCATAGCTGTCATACGCTGGTTTTAGAACGATCACTTCATCTCCTTTATGAATAAAGGCTGATATGGCAGCAAATAAGGCCTGGGTAGCCCCTGATGTTATCGTGATCTCGTTGTTCGGGTCATAGGCTACACCGTATAGAGATTCTATCTTCTGCGCGATTTCCTCTCTGAGTTCATTTACTCCGGCAGCAGGTGGATATTGGTTATATCCATCTTTCATGGCCTGGGTAACAAGCCTTTTTAGTTCATTGTCGGTTTCAA
>JAHELO010000256.1 GCA_024644145.1 Christiangramia sp. | reverse complement strand
CATTAATGAGTTACTCAACGAGCCTGAAAATCAGGCTGAGATCATGGAAAATTTTCCGCCGCCTGAACTTCACCGAAGGAATACCGGCTATGCGGTTGATGAATTACTGAATACGGAAATATTCAAACCAGAAAATAGTAAGTTTAATTTATCGCGACTAATTGCCGGAAGTGAAGGTACTCTTGCCTTTATAACCGAGATTACCCTGCAGCTGGATGAACTTCCTCCGGCTTACACTGCGATGGTTGCGGCACATTTTAACAGCATCGATCAATGTATGCAGGCTGTGGTACCCGTAATGAAACATTCACTCTTTACCTGCGAGATGATGGATAAAGTGATCCTGGATTGTACCAGGGAAAGCCTGAAGTACCGGGAAAACCGCTTTTTCATAGAAGGAGATCCCGAGGCTATACTTATGCTTGAAATTCGCAGTGATTCTGAAGTAGAATTGCAGCAGCAGGTAAATAATTTACTGGAAACAATTAAAGTTTCAAATCTTAGCTATGCCTGTCCCGTTTTATACGATGAACAGATAGACCTTGCTTTGGAATTGAGAAAAGCCGGTTTAGGCCTGCTGGGGAATATCAAAGGTGATAAAAAAGCAGTAGCCTGTATTGAAGATACCGCCGTAGCACTGCCGGTATTGGCAGATTATATTTCAGATTTCAGCAAGATAATGAAGACTTATGGGCAACAAGCCGTGTATTATGCCCATGCTGGGGCGGGAGAAATCCATCTGAGACCAATATTGAATCTGAAAAAATCTGAAGATGTAGAACTATTCAGGAACATCACCAGGGAGGTGGCGGTTCTGGTGAAAAAATATAATGGTTCATTAAGCGGTGAACATGGTGATGGCAGGGTAAGAGCTGAGTTTATCGAGCTCATGTTCGGTAAGCATGTTTATGAACTTCTCCGGAGGATTAAGTATACCTTCGATCCAAAAAATATCTTTAATCCTGGTAAGATAGTGGATGCCCCGGCCATGGACACTTCCTTGAGATATGTGCCAGACAGGAAGGAACCCGAAATAGAAACCCTCATGGATTTTTCTGATGCTGATGGGGTATTAAGGCTGGCCGAAAAATGCAATGGAAGTGGAGATTGTCGTAAATCTGTAGAAGCTGGGGGTACTATGTGTCCCAGTTACAGGGCTACAAAAGATGAAAAAGATACTACCAGGGCACGAGCAAATGCCTTACGGGAGTTTCTTACCAATTCTAATAAACCGAACAGGTTCGATCATAAAGAGTTGAAGGAAGTGCTGGACCTTTGTATTAGCTGTAAGGGCTGCAAAAGTGAATGCCCTTCTAATGTTGATATGGCCGCATTAAAAGCCGAATTTCAGCACCAGTATCATAAAAGCCATAAGCCAGGATTCCGGGATAAGGCCTTTGCAAATATTACCCAACAGAATGAACGTGCCTCGAAATTTCCGAAGATTTCAAGATTTGTTCTCTCAAATAAATTATCCTCTGGGCTTGCAAAAAAAATCCTTGGAGTAGCAAAAGAGAGGGAACTACCCGTAATTGCGAAACAAACACTGAAGGAATATTATAAAAAGAATCGGCAAAAATTTAAAATAGAAAATCCTGTCAAAACGGTTTATCTATTTAATGATGAATTTACAAATTACCTTGATGTCCAAACTGGCAAAGATGCGCTGTATCTTCTGTTAAAACTGGGATATAATGTAAGGATGGTGGATCATCCTGAAAGCGGGCGCAGCCAGATTTCGAAAGGATTTTTGGATAAAGCAAAAAGTTTGGCCAATAAGAATGTTGCAATATTCAAAAATCTAATTACTAATGCCACGCCTCTTATTGGTATAGAACCATCAGCAATCTTAAGTTTCAGAGATGAATATTTGAGACTTGCAGATGATAAAAAGGCAGCAAAAGAACTTGCTGCAAACAGTTTAATTATTGAAGAATTTTTAAAACAGGAATTGGCAGAGGGCAATATAAAAGCTGAACAGTTTACAAAGAATGCGGCTACGGTAAAAATCCACGCTCATTGCCACCAAAAAGCATTATCCAACTCTTCAAGGACCTTCGATGTATTAAATATTCCCGAAAATTATAAGGTAACCGTTATACCTTCAGGATGTTGTGGGATGGCCGGGTCCTTCGGTTACGAAAAAGAACATTATGAAATTAGCATGCGAATAGGAGAAAACTCCTTATTTCCGGCTATTAGGAAAGCAGCCAAAACTGTTATTATATCTGCCAACGGGACCAGTTGCAGGCATCAGATTAAGGATGGTACGGGTAGGATAGCTCAGCATCCAGTCACCATTTTACGTAATGCCCTAAGAAAAGCCTGATCTCAAAATTTTGTTAATCATTCTTAAAATTATTCTAGAGCTATTCTAAAATTTTAATTTTATCCCTTGTCTGGTAAAGGACTGAATATCTCAAAGCAGAGGTAGCTAAAAACCCCGAATGGATAAAGAAATAAATAGTCAGGAATTAGAAGAAAAACTTGAAGAAAAGGATCAGAAAATTCTTGAACTTGAAAGAAAAATCGAGGAATTAAATTCTGAAAATGAAAGCTTTAGAAAGAAAGCACATTCATACAAAGAATTAATTCACTCTTCACCTTCCATGATCACCTTATTAAAGGGTAAGGACCTGATCATTGATATTGCTAATGAACCGGTTTTAAAATTCTGGAAAAAAGACAGGTCGGTTATTGGAAAACCTTTAATTACCGTTCATCCCGACATCAAGGAACAAGGCCTTGAACAGTTATTATTAAATGTATTGGAGACTGGTATACCAGAGTATGGGTATGAAATGCCAGTATATATTACCAGGGGAGATACAAAAGAACTTACGTATTTCAATTTTGTTTACCAGCCCCAGAAGAATACTAAAGGTAAAATTACAGGGGTGGCCGTTATTGCTCAGGAAGTGACCCCAAAAGCCGTTTTCCATCAAAAAATCAGGGAAAGTGAGTATAAATACCGGGAACTAATACATTCTTCTAATAGCCTTATTGCCATCCTCAGGGGAGAAGATATGGTGGTAGAGATTGCTAACAATGCTATAAAAGAAGTATGGGGTAAAGGTAAGAATGTTGAAGGTAAACCTTTATTTGAGATACTGCCAGAAATGATTGGCCAGGGGATGCCTCAAATATTCAGTAAGGTATATCAAACCGGAGAACCCTATTTCGCTCAGGAACGGCCGTTAATGCATGTTCAAAACGGGGAAATGAAGCTGGGATACTTTGATTTTGTGTATCAACCACAAACAAATATTCATGGTGAAATAGATGGGGTTGCTGTAATTGCCCAGGATGTGACTAATCAAGGCTTACTCAACAAAAAATTACGGGAGAACGAAAAACAACTTCGGGAACTGGTGAATTTCATGCCGCATAAGATCTCCATGACCAATGCCGAGGGGGAACCTTTTTTCTATAATGAAAGCTGGATTCAGTTTACAGGCAAAACTATGTCAGAGCTCTTGGACGATTCCTGGCATTATCTGGTCCATCCTGAAGATAGGGACTTTACAATTTCAACTTTCCAGAGATGTCTTCAAACGGGCGAAGATCTGGAACTTGAATTAAGGTTATTTGATAAGAAAGGGGATGCAAAGTGGCATCTAGGGCGTGCAATTGCCATAAGAGATGAAGACAATGTTATAACCTCCTGGGTTTCTTCTGTAACCGAAATTCAAAAATTAAAAGAAG
>JAHELO010000255.1 GCA_024644145.1 Christiangramia sp. | reverse complement strand
CATCTTATTATCTATCTTACCAATTCCAACACGGTAGAACAGGTCCAGACTTGTTTTAAGATTGAAGAATACTACCAGCTCGTTAATAGATTTTTCATTGAACTGTATCTTTTGAGCCTTTAGCTTTCTTGCCAGTACTGCTTTTCCTTCTTCGGCAATTTCCTTTTTCTCCTCTTTAAGAGATGATTTTATCTTCGCCCGGGCTCTTGCGGTATTCGCGTAATCCAGCCAGTTTATGTTTGGTTTGGCGTTATCTGAAGTTATGATCTCCACCTGGTCGCCACTTTTTAATTCATGGCTCAACGGTACCAGCTTGTTATTAACACGCGCACCGCGGGTATGCAGTCCTACCTCTGTGTGTATACTGAATGCAAAATCCAGGGGAGTAGAGCCTTTAGGCAGTGATTTAAGGTCACCCTGTGGGGTAAAGACGAAAATCTCTTTAGAATATAGGTTTAATTTGAACTGCTCTACAAAATCTACAGCATTTACATCTGGGCTTTCCAGGGCTTCCTGTAAACGGGTTACCCATTCTTCAAAGCCTCGCTCTTCTTTATTATTGTCGCCTTGTTTGTATTTATAATGCGCGGCATAACCTTTCTCTGCGATCTCATTCATGCGCTCACTCCTTATCTGTACTTCTACCCAGCGCCCTTTGGGTCCCATAACTGTGATATGCAATGCTTCATAGCCAGTAGATTTGGGAGAAGAGATCCAGTCTCTTAACCGGGTAGGGTTCGGCCTGAAGTGATCTGTTACGATAGAATATATTTTCCAGGCCAGGAATTTTTCCTGTGAGGGTTCGCTGCGGTAAATGATCCTGATTGCGAACTTATCATAGATCTCGTCAAAACTTATATTTTGAGCCTTTATCTTCCGGTTGATGGAATAGATCGATTTTGGGCGGCCCTTAATATCATAATCAAGATCTTCCTTATCTAAAGAATCCTGTATCACTTTACTAAATTCCCGGATGTAGGCATCCTGATCTTCCTTACTTTCCTTGATCTTGGTAAGTATATCCTGGTAAACCTCCGGTTCAGTATATTTTAGGCCCAGGTCCTCCAGTTCTGTTTTAATATTATACAGGCCTATCCTGTGCGCCAGTGGGGCATATATATAAAGGGTTTCTGAAGCGATCTTTACCTGCTTGTCTGGCCGCATAGCGTCCATGGTTTGCATATTATGCAACCTGTCTGCTATCTTAATGATAATAACCCGCACATCGTCGTTCAGGGTAAGCAGCATTTTCCTGAAATTCTCGGCCTGTAAAGAGACATCTTTATCTTTCTTCAGGCTTGAGATCTTGGTAAGGCCATCCACGATCTTGGCAACGGTTTCACCAAACATGCTATTAAGATCCTCCAGGGTATATTTTGTATCCTCCACCACATCATGAAGAAGGGCTGCGGCAATGGAGGTTGCATCCAGACCAATTTCTGAAGCTACTATCTTAGCTACGGCAATAGGGTGGAATATATATGCTTCTCCAGATTTTCGACGCTGATCTTTATGAGCATCTACGGCAGTATCAAAAGCCTGACGTATAAGTTTTTTGTCGTCCTCGGTCAGTGTTTGATAGCTAATGCGCAGGAGCTCCTTATACTGCCTGGCAATTTGCTTGTTCTCTTTTGCTATAGCCGCCTCTGTCATAGGTTAAAAATACAATTAAGATTAAAAGGATACAACTAATTCCTGCCCATCAAATTGCGATATCGCTGTAGTAGACTGGGATGAGAGTAATGTACAAAAATATAGGCTTTATGAGGCGTCAAATTGCTTAAAGTATTCCGTGATAATTTCTTTAAACTGGAGACCAATGATTCAGCATTATAAGTATGTTTTGCATAATTATCTGCCTGATATTCAAATTTCCTTGAAATGTAGTTCATGATGAGTCCTGTGATTTCAGAAATAGGACTGTATAAGATTCCAAAGGCTACAAGGCCAATGTGAAAGCCAGGAGTAGCTACTCCAAGGGCTTCAGACAATATTGGGTTGCTCACAAATAAAGATAATAACCATAATGTAAAGCCTGTAGTGAGTATAGATACCACAAGGTTAACTATAATATGGTTCTTTTTGTAATGTCCAACTTCGTGGGCCAGGACAGCAACTATCTCTTCTTCCTCCAGGTCGTTCACCAGGGTGTCATATAAAGTGATCCTTTTCTCACTGCCAAATCCCGAAAAATAGGCATTCGCTTTGGTGCTGCGTTTAGAGCCGTCTATTACAAATATATTATCCAGTTTAAAACCCACACTTTTTGCATAATCTTCGATCTTAGCCCTAAGTGAGCCTTCTTCCAGGGGAGTTTGTTTATTGAATAACGGTACAATGAGCTTTGCATAGAACATATTCATGAATACTGAGAAAATAGCGATCAGTATCCAGGCATACCACCAGAAATTATCCCCGGCGACCTGGTAAAACCAGACGATAAGCGCCAGAATACCTCCACCCATAATAGCGGTCATGGCAAGTCCTTTTAATTTATCGAGTAAAAAGGTCTTTTTGGTGGTTTTGTTAAAACCGTATTTTTCCTCGATCACGAAAGTGCTGTACCATGAAAATGGGGTCATAAGAATATCGCTACCCAGCATTATTACCCCAAAGAAGATCAACGCGACGAGGATGGAATTATCGCTAAAACTGCGCGCAAACTGATCTACCAGAGCGAAACCGTCAAATATTATAAATCCCAAAGTTAGTAATACTGAAAACGTACTGGTTAAAAGCCCGAACCTGAACCTTTCCTTTTTATACCGTTGGGATTTTTCATATTCTGTACTGTCATAAACGTCAGCTAGTTCCCCGGGGATCGGGTCATTGAAATGCCGGGCATTCAACGCATCGAGAATTTTATCGACAATAAAATCGATAATGATAATAGCAATAATGATATAAAAAAGGCTTTGTGGTGTCAAGGTTAGGGTTTATTCGGGGTGTATAATTCGTTGTCTTTTGGCTTCAAAAATAAGAATTCCGGCGGCTACAGATACATTCATGGAATCTATTTCACCATGCATAGGTATAACAATATTTTGCGTAGAATTTTCCAGCCACTCAGTGCTTAAACCTGTAGCTTCGGTACCCATTACAATGGCTGAAGCTTTCTTAAAATCGATCTCATGGTATGGCATAGAGGCCTGCAGGGCTGCGGCATAGATCTGTATATTCCTGAGTTTTAGAAAATCAATGATCTCTGAGGTGGTTCCTGTCGCTATCTTATTGGTGAATAAACAACCTACGCTGCTTCGTATGATATTTGGGTTATAAAGATCTGTTTTGGGATTTGCGATGATCACAGCATCTACCGCGGCTGCATCTGCTGTCCTTAAAATTGCCCCAATGTTTCCTGGCTTTTCCGGAGCTTCAGCAATGAGGATGAGAGGTGTATTAGAAGAGAATTTAAGTTCTGCCAGGTTGTGTTCTTTGGTCCTGAACACCGCGATCAAACCCTCAGTACTTCCCCTATAAGCGATCTTCTCGTAGACTTCCCGGCTAATTTCAGTGATGCCTGCGGGAGTAGTGCTGTTAGCCTTGGAGAATTCCACCACTTCCTCATGCTTAGCTAGCTGAGGTTCAAAATAGAAATGTATAGGGACATAGCCACCTTTTATTGCTAAAGATATTTCCCTCTTTCCTTCAATTATAAATGATCTTTCCTTTCTTCGGTTTCGTGATTTCTCCTGCAATTGAAGCAA
>JAHELO010000254.1 GCA_024644145.1 Christiangramia sp. | reverse complement strand
AAACTTTAGTGATGAGCAGGAGCTGATCATGATGGGAGGCCGTCAAGTAAATTCAAGAGCTTATCTGAGTCGTTTCAATTTTAGCGGAAGTGAGCAGAACAAGAAGGTAAGTATGCTTTCCGGGGGTGAAAGAAACCGTTTGCATCTTGCAATGACATTGAAGGAGGAAGGAAACGTACTGCTATTGGATGAGCCTACGAACGACCTGGATGTAAATACTCTTCGTGCACTGGAAGAAGGATTAGATAATTTTGCCGGTTGCGCGGTAGTGATCTCTCACGACCGATGGTTCCTGGATAGAATTTGTACTCATATTCTTGCCTTTGAAGGTGACTCTCAGGTATATTTCTTTGAAGGAAGTTTCTCAGATTATGAAGAGAATAAAAAGAAGAGACTGGGAGGAGATATTATGCCTAAGCGTATAAAATATAAGAAACTGGTTCGTTAACTTCGAACTGGAACTAAAATAAAAAAGGAGCTAAAAATCATTTTTTGGCTCCTTTTTTTATTTCTCTAATAATAATCTACTTTTTCGGCATTGGCCCACGCAGGTGGATAATAAGGCCATCCAGGAAGTTTCTAAGGAACTGGTCTCCACATTCCATATATTTTTCATGATCTTCCCTTCTGAAAATAGCACCGAGTTCACTCTTGGAAACTTTAAAATCTACTAATGCACATATCTTTACGATATCGTCATTAGTAAGTTTATGTGCTACCCTTAATTTTTTAAAAATGTCATTGTTGCTTAAAGCCATGATTAACTTATTTGTAAATTAAATGTTTTTGCCAGCGCTGTAGCCTTCTCGATATCCTGTTCATTGCTAATTGCCTGTTTGGCATCTGTAAGAAGGTTTTTCGCTTCCCTTCTTAGATTTTCGGAATAATCTGATTGATCGGCCTGTTGCTTTTCCAGGTAGTAAAACATCAATAATAATTTCTGCACCAAAGTTATATCATGTTTACAATATGTACGAATAGATGCCATGATATTATATAAAAGATCTTCAAAGTCGATGGTGTTCAATTTGATATAGGCTTTATTATCACGGATAATCACACTGGAATCTTTTTTTTGCATTCTTAGAGCCAAAAGTTCTGTAAGATAATCTATCCCGTTTATGGCAGTGCCCGGATCGTTGATGCCCGGAGACATGGCCTTTACCACGATCTCCGTGATTTGTTTAAAAGCTAGTACATAATTGTCTGCTACAAGTTCTTCCCTTGAAAAGTTAAAATTGGAAAGAATAAGTTTTACAGTTTCTTCATCTAATTCCTTATTTGCCTTGAATAAGGGAATTCCACTCAGAACAAAAATTCCCTTTACAGGTAAAATATGTATCAGAATATCATTTTTCTCACATATATCAGTAAGATTGGTAAAAGAGATATTTTGCAGGTAACCACTTGTGTCGCTGTGATAATTAGACCAGTTCTTGGAATCTGGAAACTCATCATGCTGGTCTTCTTCTTTGTCAATTAACAGTTGGAGCCTGCTTTTCGCCGTATCGGCGATATTTTGAAGAATATTGCTAATCTGTATACTCTGGGAAATGTTGTGTATAAAATAGATAAAAGCATAAATAGAAATTACAGTTTGAAGAATACCAAGAAGAACCGAAAATCCGGGAATCTGGTATTCATCACCAGTTGGCTGGATAGAAAATAAAATGAAGATACAATATAGTATAGTGAACAGGTATACTCCTAAAATAATCTGGTGTCGCCTGTCACTTATTAAACCGGGAAGTAATCTGGGCGAATAATTATTGGAGGCCTGGCTTAACAGAAGCATTACCATGGAAAAACTAAAAACCACCATGGAGATCAAACCTGCAATAAGAGAACTTAGAATCGTCATGGCGGTATCACCATTATCCACTACAAGCACAGGAAGATGTTCGACCAGATATTCTGAAATTCCCAGGTTTTCCAGGTACAACATGAAAAAGGCGAAATTGAAACCTATAAAAGCAAATAAGGTTGGATAAAAGGCAATTTTACTTTCCAGAACATTAAAAAAGGAAATGGTTCGGTTAAAGAGTTGTCTCATAAGGCTGGTGCTTGAAGAAATAAAGTTACTCAAAGTAGGCTATGCTGAAATATTTTATCACGAATTTATAATTACATGACATAAAGTCATGTTAATTTAGTAAATAGGAGACAAAAGGGCAGTGTTCTATAATTGGTACTTGAATTGCTAAATATTAGGTGAAAACAAAAATTAATAATTAAAAATATAGAGCTATGAGTTTAATATCTAGAAATGAAACAGGCTGGTTACCTTCAGTTATTGATGATATGTTTAAAAATGACTGGTTAGGTGGAACTACTAACGTTAACAGTATAGGAACCAGTATTCCGGCTGTGAACATTATGGAAACAGAAGATAGTTTTTCAGTAGAAGTAGCTGCGCCGGGAATGTCCAAACAAGATTTTAGTATAGAACTGGACAATGATGTTCTAACCATTTCTTCTGAAGAAAAGAATGAAAAGGAAACTAATGATGATGAAGGTAAGTATACCAGAAAGGAGTTTAGTTATACTAACTTCAAACGGGCATTTAGTTTGCCTGAATCTGTAGACAGTTCACAGATCTCTGCTGCTTACAATAATGGCGTATTAGAGATCTCGCTTCCTAAAAAAGAAGAAGCAAAAGTTCAGGCCAAACGACTTATTGAGATTTCCTAACCGGAAGAGATTTGATTAGTTAAGGATAAAGGCGCCCTAGTAGGGCGCCTTTTTTATTGTTGTAGTAAGATCCATCTGTTCCCTGCACTTTGAATTGTTAAAACCTGCTGTGCCTTAATAGTGGTAACCTTGGAGTTGGTTCGAACATCAAAGAGATCATCTCCACCTAAAAAAATAAAAGGTTTCTCAGAGTTCCCTGGCCAGTTAATGAGACGGATAATCCTTCCTTTATTTGGGGAAGAAGCTGGAATGACTATTCCGGAAATCTGGTTATTTAATCTAAGGGTTCCAATATCATCTGTAATTATAAAATCACCAGTAGCGCTGGTAGTGGAAGAATAATTCTGAAAGCCAGCATTGGCCCAGGAAACCTGGCCGCTGGCATTGGTCATCATTACCTGTCCCTCGGTGCCTCTGGCCGTGGGTAATACATAATCTGTGTCTGGAGTATTTCCAATACCTACACGGCCTGCAAAATAACCTGCATATACATTGCTATTGGCGTCGCCCAGGGCAATACTATAGATTCCATATATATTGCCAACTCCCTGAATACTTCCAATTTCACTATATATTCCAAAATTATTGCTCTTAGCGCCAAAGGTTCGCCCCACGCGATTAAAAATTCCGTAGATATCATTCGTGCCGGAATTTTGATAGGTTTCATTGAATATGCCGTAATGGATTCCCGCACCTACACCGCCTACATTGGTTTTAATCCCGTACTTGTTACCGTTGGTTTGACTCCTGTTATCATTGATGATGCCGTATGTGGTTAGGTTATCGGTCGCAGAATTTGCATTATCCACTTCCAGTCCTTTTTTCAATGTAAGATCTTTCCCTGCCTGGATGGCCACTTGTAGCCGGGAAGTGAGTTGATCTGTACCAATACCAACGCTGGCCTCCCGGTATATGGGATCTGTAAGATTATTAGGATTCAAGGTGGTTCCGGGTCTGTAGAAATTAGTACCCGTAGCATCTGCTGCAAGAGGTTTCCATTTATTTTCAGATGAATGC
>JAHELO010000253.1 GCA_024644145.1 Christiangramia sp. | reverse complement strand
TGGCAATTGGCTGAGATTTTGTTTTTACCCATTTTGGAGTAATCATGAAAGGTAGTTTTTCGCAAAGATCCCGGATGATTTCGAAAGAAGAGCTTCCAGACCCAACTATTATGGCGGCTCTGAGAACTGTTAAATTAAATTTACCTTTATAAAGTATCTCTTCCACCGCTTTTCTAGACTTTAAATGTTTAGAAAGCTTCTCTTCATTAATAATCCCACTTAAATAAATGACCTGTTTCACAGAAGTCTCAGCCATCATTTTATTAAAATTTTCAGCGGCAAGTGCTTCTTGCGATTCAAAATCTTTGGTAGAAGCCGACATTGAATGAATTAAGTAATACGCTATATCTATATTTTTAATCTTCTCAGGGGCAGATGAATCTTTCAGAAAATCTAATTCTACGATCTCAACTTTTTCTTTGATTTCATCATTGGAGGTGAATCTATCTTTATTGCGAACAGCGCAAATAACTTCATGATTCTGTATGAGCAAATGCGGAAGCAGTCTCATTCCAATATAACCGTTGGCACCGGTAAGTAAAATTCTCATAGAGTTAAAATGAACTTCAAATTAGAAATTTAATTATTACTTTCACTCCAGATTAATAAAACTTTATTAAATGAATAATGTGTTGAAATTTGTCCTCTTGATCATTGGGGCAGGGTTGGTAGGATATGGAGTTTATGACCTGGTGACCCCGGAATTTTCTATAGACGCGGGGCCGTTACAGGTAGAGGCACACGGTGATAATACTCAGTCTTATGCCATGATCGTCTTTGGAATCCTTTCTCTAATAGGAGGACTGGCTTTCAGGAAAAGATAGTTTATTAGAAAAATGAATTGAGGATGTTGAAAACCGAAGAACTTATACATTCCACTCTAAGGGCAATAACGTTGAAACCTATTATTTGCAAAATCGAATTGAATTAGGGGCAATGAGTAATCTATTAAGTAAGCCTTCTGTTTATACCAGGATTGTATATTAAATTTTATTATAGATCCTCTATCTGGGTTGGTGCATTATCAGATTTATAATCAATAATCTTTTTGAAGAATTTATGTATGCCCGGCGTATCGGCTTTAACCTTAATAAAATGATGATCTTTATATATGCTGTATTCTTCAGCCTTGCCTTTGTAAAGATTCAGTTTGTAATAGGGAATTACGAGCGCGTAGGTTTCTAAAAGAGATCTGAACATTACAATTATCCCCTTACTTCTCATCTCGATATTACAAACATTCGAGTTGCTATCGAGAATTAGCAAATTGTGAATATCAATACTCGTTGAGGTAATATGCAGCTTTGGAGAACCGCTGCCCTTTAATTTTACCCGCTCCATAAGGGTAAATGGTTTTCCAACCTTCAGGATTATTTTTTCTTTTAGCGCCGGCTGATTATAGGAAATATTTACTAGCATTTCTTTTTCTTAAATATAAGTATTTGAGGCCTAAGCCTGACTGCTGAAACTTCAATTCTTTTTATCTTTGCCCACTTATTAAGTGGAAAAACCCTAAATAGTATAGGATTATGAGTATTGAAAAGATTCTGGCATCTAAAGTAATTGAGGCAGTCAGAAAACATTATGAGGTAGAACCTGAAAATATTGAGTTTCAGCCAACGCGTAAAGATTTTGAAGGTGATATCACTTTGGTGGTTTTTCCCATGCTTAAACAAATAAAGACCAATCCTGCTCAATTGGCAGATAAGATTGGAAAGTATCTTGAAGATGAAGTGGAAGAAGTTGCCGGCTATAATGTGATACAGGGTTTCCTTAATATCGTAATAAGTGATAAGTACTATATCAATTTTTTTAATGAAATAAGGGAGCAGGAGGATTTCGGGATTTTGTTACCTCAAAGTGATGCCAGTGGGATCATGGTAGAATATTCTTCCCCGAATACCAATAAGCCTTTACACCTGGGACATATTAGAAATAACCTGTTAGGATATTCTGTTTCTGAAATTCTAAAAGCAGCTGGGAATCAGGTTTATAAAGTACAGGTTATCAATGACCGTGGAATTCATATTTGTAAATCTATGGTAGCCTGGCAAAAATTTGGGAAGGGAGAAACTCCTGAATCTACAGGTCTTAAAGGAGATAAACTGGTAGGGAATTATTATGTGAAATTCGATCAGGAATATAAAAAAGAGATCGCGCGCTTAAAAGAGGAGGGAAAAAGTGATGAGGAAGCAAAGGCGCAGGCACCCATATTTGTAGAAGCCCAGGAGATGTTAAGACAATGGGAGGCTAACGATCCCGAGGTTGTTAAGTTATGGTCTACTATGAATCAATGGGTTTACGACGGTTTTGATAAAACCTATGATGCCCTTGGGGTAGATTTTGATAAGAATTATTATGAAAGTGAAACCTATCTTTTAGGGAAGGACAACGTGCAGAAAGGTCTGGAAGATGGTGTTTTCTATAGGAAAGAAGATGGTAGTGTATGGATAGACCTGAGTGATGAAGGTCTGGATGAAAAGATCGTTTTAAGAAGTGATGGTACTGCGGTTTACATGACGCAGGATATTGGAACAGCTATACAGAGATTTGCAGATTTTGATATCAATCAAATGGTATATACTGTGGGTAATGAGCAGGAATATCACTTTAAGGTATTGTTCTTAATCTTGAAGAAACTGGGATATGATTGGGCAGATGCCTTATATCACCTGAGCTACGGGATGGTAGATCTCCCAAGCGGAAAGATGAAAAGTCGTGAAGGAACAGTAGTAGATGCTGATGATCTAATTAAGGAAATGGCTGAAACCGCCAGAAATATTTCTGAAGAATTAGGAAAACTTGATGGTTATACTGATAAAGAAAAAGAAGAGTTATACAGGATCATAGGTCTGGGAGCATTGAAATACTATATTTTAAAAGTAGACCCAAGAAAAAGAATACTATTTAATCCTGAAGAATCGGTTGATTTTCAAGGGAATACCGGGCCGTTTATTCAGTATACCTATGCGAGGATCCAGTCTATTCTTAGAAAAGCAGACTTTGATACTTCAGCTGAGCTTAAAAAGGGATTCAGTTTTCATGAAAAAGAAAAGGAATTGATCAAGCAGGTGCAGTTATTCCCGGAAACGGTGGCATTGGCAGCAGAGAACCATTCCCCGGCTTTAATTGCCAATTATACCTATGAACTTGTAAAATCTTTTAATTCATTTTATCAGAATGTGCAGATCCTTGGTATAGAAAACGAGGAAGAGAAGATATTCAGAGTGCAGTTGTCTGCAGTAGTGGCGAATGTTATAAAATCGGCATTTAAATTGCTTGGAATTGAAGTTCCGGAAAGAATGTAGCTTAAAGATAATAAGCCAGGTTACTGGCAGTCTTTTTTTTAAATATGTTAGTAAATCATCCTGAAAATAGTAAAGGATGAATTTTGCAGGCTGGACTTTATACTTCAGCTTCAAATCATTAAATTTGCAATTCGCTGCCTGGCAGCACTAGAATTAAAATCACAGGAAAGATTATGTTTGATAATTTAAGCGATAAGTTAGATAATGCCTTACATGTATTAAAAGGGCATGGACAGATTACCGAAGTAAACGTTGCAGAAACTCTTAAGGAGGTGCGTCGTGCTTTGGTAGATGCCGATGTGAATTACAAGATAGCTAAAGACTTTACTAATGTGGTAAAGGAGAAAGCTCTCGGGCAGGATGTATTAACGGCTTTAAAACCTGGCCAGATGATGGTGAAGCTTGTTAA
>JAHELO010000005.1 GCA_024644145.1 Christiangramia sp. | reverse complement strand
AGACGAAAGCATTGAGGCTGCTGAGAAAGCAGTTGTTGCTTACGGTGGTGTTCAAATGGGACAGCTTGAGAAGAACGTATCTTGGGTTTCTTTATTTATCGCACTTGCTCCTATGCTTGGTTTCATGGGTACTGTAATCGGGATGATTCAGGCTTTTGACCGTATTGAGGCAGCTGGAGATATGCAGCCATCACTTGTAGCAGGAGGTATTAAAGTAGCACTTCTTACTACAGTATTTGGTTTGATCGTTGCGATTATTCTTCAGATTTTCTACAACTACATCATCGCTAAGATAGACAGTATCGTAAACGATATGGAAGATGCATCTATCTTACTAATTGATATGTTGGTAGCTTACAAGAATAAAAAAAGAATCTAAGACAAACTAAATTATGACCTTACATAAAATATTAAAATATGTGGCACTGGCTCTGGGTGTGATAGGTATGATCCTTCTGGGAAGGATTATCGCCACCTCAGACGATGCCATTAAAGCCTCGGCAGACCTTCAGGGGAGTCTTCTGGACCCTTATATGTGGATTGCTTATTTGGTTCTAGCTGCAGTTGTTGTACTAGTTGCAATATTTGTGATCGTAGGTTTGTTCAGAGGAAATATTAAGAACACGATAATTGCTATAGGATCATTTCTAGTGATCGTAGTTGTTGCTTATGTATTAAGCGACGGTACAGCAAAGGAACTTAAAGACGGTAGCATGCTTTCAGCATCCGGAGATCACTGGGTGGGTGCAGGTTTAATTACTTTCTACATCCTTGCCGGAATAGCTATCGCTGCGATGGTATTCTCTGGAATTAAAAAATTGGCTAAATAATATGGCAAAGAGATCAGCACCGGAAGTTAACGCCGGGTCTATGGCAGATATCGCCTTCTTACTTCTAATCTTTTTCCTGGTAACTACTACCATTGAAACAGATAGCGGGATAAGCAGGAAGTTACCGCCATGGCAACCTGAAGACGTTGAGCCTCCGGTTATTAAACAACGAAACATCTTTACAGTACTGGTGAACAGTAACAACCAGTTACTTGTTGAGGATGAAGAGATGGAGCTTTCTGAACTACAGGAAGCAGCCGTTGAATTCCTGGATAACGGTGGAGGTACTGGTGATGAAGCTTGTAGCTTTTGTCAGGGTGCCAAAGATCCTTCGTCATCTGTGAATCCAAGGAAAGCTATTATTTCACTGGTGAATAACCGTGGAACCGAATACGGTACATATATCGCTGTACAAAATGAACTTGTAGCTGCTTATAATCAGTTAAGAGATCGTGAAGCACAGAGAATGTATGGGATGACTTTTACCAAGATGGAGAAAGATTATAACGATCCTAATTTCAATGGTGATAAAGACGCACTAAAGGAAAAGATCGATGTGATCACAGATATGATCCCTCAGAAGTTATCTGAAGCTGAACCATCGAGCTAGAGCTATTAACAAACGAAAACGACTTTAATTATGTCTAAATTTAAAAAGAAAAAGTCTGGAGATCTGCCTGCGATTAGTACGGCATCTTTACCTGATATCGTTTTTATGCTCTTGTTTTTCTTTATGGTTGCAACAGTAATGCGTCAGAATACTTTGATGATAGAAAACAAATTACCGTATGCAGACCAGGTTGAGAAACTTGATAAGAAAGATTTGATCATGTATATCTATGCCGGGAAACCGAGCAAAAGATACCAGGCTCAATATGGAACTGAAGCCCGTATCCAGTTGAACGATAAATTTGCGAGTGTTGAAGAAATACAGCAATTTATCTATTCAGAGCGTGAGTCTAAAAGGGAAGAATTAATTCCTTACCTAACTACCGCATTAAAGGTAGATAGGGAGACCAATATGGGTCTTGTTTCAGATATTAAACAAGAATTGAGAAAAGCTGAAGCGCTTAAGATCAACTACACAACAGTAGTTGGTGATGCTCAGCAGAACGTTGAATAATCTTTTCAATTTAATTAATTTAAACATCCTGTTTGGTGAATTCCAGACAGGATGTTTTTTTATATTTAAACTTCAGAAGTGCTTACTACATGATCAGTAAAAAAATTGTTCTGCTCTTACTTTGTGTTCTGCCTTTCTTATGCCATGGACAGGAGGAAGAAGACCGGTACAAGATTCCAGATACTGTCCCGTTTTCAATAGACAGTCTATACAGAGAAGATCAGTTCTATGCAGGTTTTCATTTCAATCTAATTACAGATAGGCCTTCCACGATTTCTCAGGAAAGTTTTTCCGGAGGTATCAATATGGGATTTATTAGGGATTTTCCTTTAAATGACCGGAGGAATGTGGCCGTTGGGGCAGGCATTGGTTGGTCTATTAACACATTTGGTCAGAATCTATTCATAGGTAAGGAAGAAACGGGGACTACGATCTTCCAAAGTCTGGGAGGTGATGTTGATTATAGTACGAACAGGTTTACCACGCAGTTAATCGAGGCTCCTTTAGAATTCAGGTGGCGTACCTCTACTCCGGAGACCTATAAGTTCTGGAGGATCTACACGGGTGTAAGACTCGGTTATGTTTATCATTTCAGAAGCAGGTTTCGGGATTCAGACCGGGAAATTATCATAAACGACCTGGCAGAATTAAACCGGTTCCGGGCAGGCGCTACATTTACTTTTGGGTATAATACCTTTAATTTCCAATTCTATTACGCACTAAATCCCTTCTTTAAAGATGCTGTGGTAGATGATGCTAAACTTGGGTTGTCTACCCTTAAAATAGGTCTGACATTCTATATTCTGTAAACCAGTAACTCAGCATGAATAATTGAGGGATGAGGCCGGTTAGGAAACCGAGGATCAGTTCCCCTTTCGTATGTGCCTTATAATACAGGCGTGAAGAAGCACTTAAGCCGGCTCCTACGATAAGGAAACTTATGGTGTAAATAAAATATAGGTGGAAATAGATGCAAAATCCTATTATGAACATTAATAATCCTCCAATGCCTACCATATGCAGACTCACCTTCAGGTTAAACCATGTAAATAAATAGGCTACAATGGTTGAGAGCAGTATACCTGTGAAATAGTAAAATAAAGCAGGGTAATTGTATAGGGTAAGGACCTGATTTAGAACCATAACACTTAGGAGTATAAAGAAAAATAAGGGCCATTTTCTTTCTCCTACATTTTCCAGAAAAATGCTGCTGGCCTTCCCGAGATTTTTCAGGAGGAAATAAAATACCACGGGAATGAATATGGTTATAATGGCTATGGCCATTAGCTTGGCTTTTACGATCTCCTGAGGGAAAAACCTGGGTGTAAAGAGGAAGTAAAAAAGACTGCCCGCAAAAGGCATCCAGAGTGGGTGAAATAGATAGGAGGCAAGCTTAAGTAATATTTTCATTAAATTTCTTTGCGTAACCGGGCCACCGGTATATCCAATTGTTCCCTGTATTTTGCTACGGTTCTTCTTGCGATTGGATAACCCTTATCTTTTAAAACTTTTGCCAGCTTTTCATCTGTTAGAGGCTTTCTCTTATCTTCTTCCTCAATAGACATTTCAAGGATCTTTTTGATCTCTCTTGTAGATACATCTTCTCCCTGATCGTTCTTCATAGATTCAGAGAAAAATTCTTTAATAAGCTTTGTTCCGTAAGGGGTGTCAACATATTTTGAATTTGCCACCCTGGAGACCGTAGAGACATCCATCTCTATTTCATCTGCAATATCCTTAAGTATCATTGGGCGTAAATTACGCTCATCACCGGTAAGGAAATATTCTTTCTGGTAATTCATGATAGAACTCATGGTAACCATCAAGGTTTGTTGTCGCTGCTTGATTGCTTCTATGAACCACTTGGCAGCATCCAGCTTTTGCTTAATGAACATAACAGCGTCTTTCTGGGCCTTGGTTTTTTCCTTGGATTCCTTATAGCCTTTAAGCATGTTATTATAGTCCCTGGAAATATGCATTTCAGGAGCGTTTCTGCCATTAAGGGTTAATTGCAATTCTCCATCCTCGATTTTAATGGTAAAGTCTGGAATAACGTGCTCAACCATCCTGGTGTTACCAGAATAGGCTCCGCCAGGTTTTGGGTTTAAATGTTCTATTACTTCTATAGCTTCCCTTAGTTCATCTTCGGTAATATCATGCCTTGAAAGTAATTTGGTATAATGCTTTTTACTGAAATGGTCGAATGACCTCTCCATGATATCCTTGGCAAGTTCCACCTGTTTGGTGGGCTCTTTCCGGTTAAGCTGGATTAGTAGACATTCTTCAAGACTTCTTGCTCCAACCCCTGCTGGATCTAATTTCTGTACCTTTTTAAGTACCTTTTCTACGGTTTCTTCATCTGTATAGATATTCTGGGTGAAAGCCAGGTCATCTACTATATCCTGAACGCTCCTGCGTATATAGCCGCTCTCGTCCACGCTTCCTACCAGGAATTCGGCGATCTCTTCTTCGGTCTCTTCTAGTCTTACAGTGCTTAACTGTGTCTTTAAATGCTGGGTAAATGAAGTTCCTGCCGCATAGGGAACCTGCCTGTCCTCATCATCTGCGCTGTAATTATTTGCGTTAAGACGGTAACTGGGGATCTCGTCGTCACTTAGATATTCATCAACGTCAATTTCTGTTTCGATAGTTTCAGAATCATAATCGTCGTCTACTGAATTTTCGTTACCCAGATCGTCATACTCATCAATTCTTTCCTCCTTACCATCTTCCAGAGCAGGGTTTTCCTCCAGCTCCTGCTTGATTCTTTGTTCAAATGCCTGGGTAGGTAATTGAATAAGCTTCATGAGCTGGATCTGCTGAGGAGACAGCTTCTGCGATAATTTGAAATTTAATTGTTGCTTAAGCATAAAATTTTGGGTCTATAACAAAAATAAGGAAAATACAGGCCATACCACCTTTGGCATAGCCTATGTTTGTGGTAAAATTTTGTTAATGCACGCGGTAATTGCGAAGGTTTCTGAATCTTTTAGGTAACATAATTTCAAGGTGCAGTGGATGCTGGGTAATTGGATGAGTGAACTTAATTCCCGCTGAAAAAAGGAAAAGATTCTTGTTCTGGAAAAACCCCGATTCCTCTATTCCATAAATCTTATCACCTACGATAGGAAAACCACTTCTGCTTAAATGTATCCTTATTTGATGAGTTTTCCCGGTTAGCGGATTGGCTTCAACCAGGGTATATGATTCTTCCTTAATCTTGAATAGCTCTAAGGGTTTAACCAGGGTTCTAGCCGGCTTTTCATCAATGACAGAGTCTATCAATTGTGAATCCTTTGCTTCCCCGTGAACAAGCGCAAAGTAGGTTTTCTGAATGTTCCTTTTTGAGAAAGCCTCTTGTAATTTTATTAAAGCTCTTCTTGTTTTTGCACATACCAGCAATCCGGCGGTTGGGGTGTCTAATCGATGGGCAGGAAGTGGTGCAGGTAGCGCATCAATTTCTTTTGAAGTTTTTAAATTATGTGGTAGCGCATTTTCAATGGTCTTGAAATAGTTACCGCTGGTTGGATATCCCACAGGTTTATGAATAACTGCCAGGTGTTCATCTTCAAAAAGTATATTTAGATCTAGCGGAAAGATTTTTTTGGTTGGGTTGGCAGCTTGTAAAAGGTCGATCTTTTGTCCTTTTTTAACCCAATCACCGGTAGAAGCCTGCTGTCCATCAATAAGGATCAGACCTTTTTTAATCACTTTTTTTAATCCGCTTCTGCTGGGGATAGAAGTGAATATAGAAACAGCATATTCCTGCAATCTAATTTCTTTGGAGATTGCAGGAACTATATGCGTTTCTAGTATTTTCAAAGTTTAAAATTCGGCGTTCTGCGGAGTTCTTGGGAAAGGGATGACATCGCGAATATTGCCCATTCCGGTAGCGAATTGAACCAGCCTTTCAAAGCCTAATCCAAACCCACTGTGTACACAGGTTCCAAACTTTCGGGTATCCAGGTACCACCAAAGTTCTTCCTCCGGTATATTCAACTCAGCCATTTTTTCCTTTAGAACATCCAGGCGTTCCTCTCGCTGGCTTCCCCCCACGATCTCTCCAATACCGGGAAACAGGATATCCATGGCCCTAACCGTTTTTCCGTCTTCATTCAATCTCATATAGAAAGCCTTAATATTTGCTGGGTAATCAAAAAGGATCACAGGACACTTAAAGTGCTTTTCTACAAGATATCTTTCGTGCTCACTTTGCAGATCTGCACCCCATTCTTCTATAATGTAATTGAATTTCTTTTTCTTGTTCGGCTTGGAGTTTTTAAGGATCTCTATGGCCTCTGTATAACTTACACGTTTAAAATTGTTTTCCAGTACAAAATTCAGCTTTTCCAGAAGAGACATTTCACTTCTTTCAGCTTTAGGCTTAAGTTTATCTTCGTTCTCCTGTCTCTCAGCAAGGAATTCAAGATCGTCCTTACAATGTTCAAGAATATATTTCAATACGTATTTAATAAAATCTTCTGCCAGATCCATATTGCCATCAAGATCACAGAATGCAACCTCAGGCTCGATCATCCAGAATTCTGCAAGGTGACGGGAGGTATTTGAATTTTCTGCTCTAAACGTTGGACCAAAGGTGTAAACCTGTCCAAGACCAAGCGCAAAAGTTTCAGCTTCCAGTTGTCCAGAAACGGTCAGGTTTGTCTCTTTTCCGAAGAAATCTTCTTTAAAGTTTATGCTACCGTCTTCATTCTTAGGCGGATTTTTCATATCCAGGTTGGTAACCTTGAACATTTCTCCCGCACCTTCAGCATCACTTCCCGTGATTATAGGTGTATTTACATAATAGAAATTTCTATCCTGAAAGTATTTATGCACTGCAAAAGACAGCCTGCTTCTAACTCTCATAACCGCACCAAAAGTATTGGTTCGAACACGCAGGTGGGCCTGTTCACGAAGCTTTTCCATACTGTGCTTTTTAGGAGAAAGTATGGTTAATTTAACTTCTTCTGGATTGGCATCTCCAAGAATTTCTATTTCGGTTACATCTATTTCTACTCTTTGCTGGCTGCCCTGGCTCTCTTTTAAAGTTCCTTTAATCGAGATGGCCGCGCCAACGTTAATTCTTTTGATTAGATCTTCATCGGTATTTTCAAAATCGATAACACACTGAAGGTTTTTTAGGGTTGAACCATCATTAAGGGCGATGAATCTATTGCTCCTGAAAGAGCGTACCCAACCTTTAACATGGTGTTCCTGTAAAAACTGATCGCTTTCCAGTATTTCAGCGATTTTTGCTTGTATCATTTAATTGAAATTTAGAGAAAACAAAGATAGTTTTTAGCCTGTAGCTTAGCAAGCAGGCCGTTTTATTAATATTTAATTCTTTTCGTCTTCAGCCCTGAATTCATTTTCGTCCTCTTCGGTTTCAATGATCCTCATGGCCGGTTCTTTTAATACTTTTTTATTGGCAATACTTCTTTCAAGTGAAAGCAGCAATGACGGCAATAGTAACAGGTTAGCAAGCATGGCGAACAATAAGGTTGCCGAAACAAGTCCTCCAAGAGCTACCGTACCTCCAAAACTACTTATCATAAAAACTGAAAATCCGAAGAACAGTACTATAGATGTGTAGAACATACTTACGCCGGTCTCTTTTAGTGCTGCATATACAGAGCGTTTGATTTTCCAGTTATTTGCTTTTAATTCCTGTCGGTATTTGGCCAGAAAATGAATGGTGTCGTCTACCGAAATACCAAAGGCGATGCTAAAAACCAGGATAGTTGACGGTTTTATAGGTACTCCAAGAAATCCCATAACACCCGCGGTTACTAGTAAAGGGAGTAGGTTAGGAACCAGAGAAATGATGATCATCCTGAAGCTTCTAAACATCCAGGCCATCAATAAAGCGATCAATAAAATTGCCAGGCCTAGAGAGATGATCAGGTTTCTAACCAGATAATTTGTGCCTTTTTGAAAGAGTAAAGCCTTACCGGTAAGGGAGACCTCATATCTCTCATCGGGAAAGATCTTTTTTATTTTTGGCAGAAGATCATTCTCGATCTCTTCCATTTTCTCCGTGCCAACATCTTTCATAAAAGTGGTGATGCGAGCGTACTGTCCGGTTGAATCCACGTAGGATTGCATGATTCCTTCATTAGCGGACAGGCTTCGGGCGTAAGGCATTATAAAATTACGTTCCTGCGAAGATGGTAACTGATAATATTTTGGATTGCCGTTATAATATGCCTGTTTAGAATATTTTACGAGCCTGTTTACCGATAGAGGTTTAGAAAGTTCTGGAATATCCTCAATAACAGTTTCCAGCTCGTCCATTCTTTTTAAGGTGGAGAGTTTCATCACCCCTTTAGGCTTCTTTGTATCTATTAGGATCTCTAACGGCATCACCCCGTCAAATTCGCTTTCAAAGAACTTCACATCCTTAAAGAAGGTGGTGTTCTGAGGCATATCTTCCAGGATACTTCCAGAGATCTTTATAGTATAGATCCCAATTATACTGGCAACCAGAAGTATAACTGAGGAGATATAAATAGCGATCCTGTTATGTTTCACCATATTTTCCATCCAGTTCACAATACTGCCAATCCACCTTTTGGTAAGGTGTTTTAAATGCCTGTCTTTTGGAGGTTTTAAGTAACTGTAGATTACAGGAATTATTAAAAGGCTGAGGATGAAAATTGCAATGATATTTACAGAGGCCACAACTCCAAATTCTCTGAGCAACTGACTATCGGTTAATATAAACGTTGCAAATCCCGATGCGGTGGTAAGATTGGTCATTAAAGTGGCGTTCCCAACTTTAGTGATCACTCTTTGCAGGGACTTGGCCTGATTCCCATGTTTTTTAATTTCCTGCTGGTATTTATTGATGAGGAATATACAGTTAGGAATTCCTATCACTATAATAAGCGGCGGAATTAAAGCTGTTAAAATAGTGATCTCATAATGCAGCAGTCCTATCACCCCAAAAGCCCACATTACTCCAATACAAACAGTGAACATGGAGATTAATGTAGCTCTTAACGATCTGAAGAAGAAAAAGAAAATAAGGGAGGTAACGATTAAGGCTCCAAGTATGAAAAGGCCAATCTCATCTACTATATTCTGGGCATTCAGTGTTCGAATATACGGCATTCCGGATACCCGTACATTTATACCGTGTTCTTCTTCAAAATCCTTGATTAAAGGATCCAGTTCTTCCAGGACAAAGATCTTTCTCGCTTTGGTATTTACAAGCTCCTTATTAAGATATAAAGCAGACTGGATGGTGTTGGAATGAGAGCTGTAAACCAGGTTTTCATAAAATGGTAATTCGGTAAACAGTTTATTCTCAAATTCCTTCAAGGCTGAAATATCGGGTGCGATAGTATCAATAATTGGCACCATTTCGAATCTCTTGGGATCTTCAAATTTCTTAAGTTCCTGAAGTGAGGCAGGCGAAATGATATGATCTACTTCAGGATAAGAGGTAAGCTTTCTGGTAAGTACATTCCAGGCTTTAAATTTTTCAGGAGTAAAAAGTGCAGAATCCTGAATGCCTAACAGAATAAGATTGCCTTCCTCTCCAAACTTATTCAGGAAATCCTTATAACTCGCGTTTACCGGATGATCGTCTGGCATCAGGTTGGCTTCCGTATAAGAAAAACGCATGTTCTTCCATTGAGTGGAAAGCAGGAAGGTGGCGATCGCAATCAGTATAATAATGGCGATCCTGTTCCTTAGAATAAGGCGGGCTATGGAATTCCAGAATCCAAAGCTGAATATCTTATGCATGGCTTAATTTTAGCGGCGCAAAGTTAGAAAAAGCTACTTTAAATAGTTCGTAATAAAGGATTAATCTTCCGATAATTATAGCTGAAGCTGCAAAGTAAATTTAAATGCAAAATTTCTTTTGAATTCTTCCAGATGATAGGCTCCATACCTGTAGGCAGCTCCAAGACCCAGCCCGGCAAAGATTTTGTTTACTTCTATCCCAGATTCGGCATAGCCGTGATTTAATGTATTAAAGGAGATATTTTGATGATTATCCTTATTAGTAAAATCGCCAATAGCGTATCTGGATATAAATACCATTTCCGGCTGAAAAGTATTTGAAATATAAAATGGTCTTAGCTGATGCCTTATATGCAGGCTGGCCTGCCTTTCACTAAAGAATTCATTAAAATACATGGTTTCAAAACTATTCCTTCCCGCCACCGAAAATCGGTTGAAGATGCCATCTCTGTCCGGATTATTGGGGTTAGCATGAAAAGCATGGGTCAAAGGAAGATCACCAATACCCAAATTACCTTCAAGGATAAACTCGGTCCTGGACCTGTCAAGTCGTTTTATTTCGTGCTCAGCTTTTAAACCAAGCCTTGTAAATGTAAAATCTCCGCCTATACCAGAGAACGCTTGTTCGATTTGTCCGGTGAATTGAGGAAAGTTTTTCTCAAGAATAATATTGCTTTCCGGAGTATTCAAAAATTTGGAAAAAGGTCTCCAGATAAAGGAAAAGGTGACCGTAGACAGGTCGAAATTGTCATATGATTTACCAGCATTTACAAAACTATATTTTTTAATTTGCCATATCTCTTCCCGTGCAAATTGTAATTCGGTATCCAGATTTGGGGTAAATCTATGCTCCAGGCTGGTTGCATATTTTTTATAGTTATAGTAGAAGTTGATATTTACAAATCTGGGTTCGAGTATTGAGAAAGTATTCTCTCCCTTTAGAAAATTGAAAGATGCTGTTTCCCTGATATCCCTGGAAAATGATAGATTAAGATTAGTTCCGGTTTTTTTATCCAGATAGATCTGGGAGCCGGCACCGTACTTTATCACTTCGTCCTTAAAACCATATGTGGTATACCCGTTAAGATTAAATTTCTCAGAAATCCTGTCATTGGTCCTGCCTCCAAACCCTAGTCTGATGCCTTCATAATTATTAAATTTGAAGATCTTACTTAGATCGGCGTTCCAGAATCCCAGCGGATATGAGCCTGAAGCCAACGCTTTTTTGATCTCTATCCTGCGTTCTACATTACCGGCTTTTATAAGTCCCTCCACCTTTTCTTTGGTGGCTTCATCTCTTGCTGTAAATTCAGATCTTCGTTGATTTCTCCAGAATTCAGCGGGTTGGGTTGTGGCATTTTTTTGAACCTCGATCGCTGCGCTAACCAATCTTTCCCTTCCATCGTAATTCAGGTCTACATTGTAATTTGTAGTAGTAGAGGTAAGAAAAAGCTGTTGTGAAATCTTTTCTCCACCAAAAAGAATATCCATTACTCCGCTTTTTTGCTGAACAGCACCTACCGAAATCGTCCCCCCGAATACTGCAATTTCTTTACCACCAGACCCGGGTCTTAATCTGGTAAATTGTTCATCTGGGAACCAAAGATCTTTTTCGGGATAATATTTATAATTGTGTTCAACCTCAAGTTTTATCGCACCCAGTAGTTGCGCTTTCGCTTTCTGAATTGCCAGGCTTGTCGTATCCAAATATAAGACGCCTTCCAAACCTGCTACAACCTTTTCACGTTTAGGTTTGAAATATACCATATAGGCCGGCCTTTCTGTATGAGTAGTGTCAAGGATCTTATATTCGTAATTTTTATGGGCATTATTAGCCAGTGGACCAGCATATTCAGTTTTAAATAGTTTATAGTCCCGTTTATATAATGATAATGGATGGAGGTCCATTGCCAGGACATTGTATACCGGTTTTTCAAAGCCGGCTGTATTGATTCCTATCACCTTTTCGTGGTTGCCCTTCCTCTTATCATAGTAATGATTCGAAACTTTTTCAGATAAATATGCCCGTCCTTCATTAATGATTGTTTCCATGGCTGCGGAAGTTGAATCAGCAGTCATTTGAATATCTCCAAACTCATTGTCTATTATGAACTTTGAGTAAGATTTATATTTGAAGCCATCCAATACCTGCTCAGGATCATTTTGTTGTCGCCTCTGAATTGCTTTATTTATGAGCTCTATGGCCTGGTTGGTCTTGTTGTAGATAAATACGGTCTCCAGCTGTTCATATTCCGGCGTCATCCCCACCTGCAGAAACCGGGTTTCCGGCCCTATTTGAATATTAATAGGTTTAAATCCTACATAGGAAATTTTAAGACTGTCTGGTTCATTATGAAGGTATATTTCAAAACTGCCATCAATATTGGTTAGAACCGGGGCATTATTGCCCAGTTGAACCCTTGCGTAAGCCAGAGGTTCCTTTGTTTGTTTATTTAGAACCCTTCCTGGGATTGTTTGCGCACCGAGCCCGTAACCTGAAATGAAGAAATATATTAGCAGAAGAAACCGCATGGAAGTTATGTTACCTTAAATTCTGAATAGGTTGCAAATAAAAAATGCCGGTTCAAATCTGATTTTATTCAGATTTAAGCCGGCAAACTTATGTGTAATAAAGATCATTAAACGGTCATGATCTCTTTTTCTTTAACTGCAAGAATCTTATCGATCCTTTCTATATAGCTGTTCGTTAATTCCTGAACTTCATCTTCAGAGGTTTTTAGCAAGTCTTCAGAAATATCAAGCTTTTTTAATTCCTGATTTGCCTGTTTACGATCGTTTCTCACTCCAACTTTGGCATCCTCTGCTTCGGCCTTAGCCTGTTTAGAAAGTTGTTTCCTTCTCTCCTCGGTAAGTGGTGGTACATTAATGATTACGCTTTCACCATTGTTCATAGGATTAAAACCAAGATTGGCCATCATGATACCTTTTTCAATTTCCTGAATAAGGCTTTTCTCAAATGGCTGTATAGAAAGAGTTCTGGCATCTGGGGTGTTTACGTTGGCAACCTGTTGGAGCGGAGTCTGAGACCCGTAGTATTCAACCATAACACTACCAAGCATGCTTGGGCTTGCTTTACCTGCGCGTATATTTGAAAGTTGTTTTTTAAGATGCGAAATGGCGCCTTCCATTCCTTCTTTTGCTTCTTCTAAAATAAATTCAACTTCATCCATTTTTTAGTAATTTTCAAGTTCAGTTTATAGGTTCACTTTAGTTCCAACACGCTCTCCGGTAGCTACCTTTAGTAAGTTGCCCGGCTTATTCATGTCAAATACTATTATAGGTAATTCGTTTTCCTGGCTCAATGTGAAGGCTGTAGTATCCATAACTTTAAGGCCTTTTTTGATCACATCTTCAAATGTAATGAAATCGAATTTGGTTGCTTCTTTATCTTTTTCAGGATCTGATGTGTAGATGCCATCTACACGGGTACCCTTAAGGATAACATCTGCTTTAATTTCTATGGCTCTAAGTACAGCGGCAGAATCTGTTGTGAAATAAGGGTTTCCGGTACCTCCACCAAAGATCACAACTCTTCCTTTTTCAAGATGCCTTATCGCTTTTCTACGGATAAAAGGCTCTGCTACTTCGTTGATTTTAATGGCAGATTGTAATCTGGTTTGGATATCGGCATCTTCAAGGGCGCTCTGTAAAGCCAGACCATTGATCACGGTGGCAAGCATTCCCATGTGATCTCCCTGTACACGGTCCATACCACGACTTGCGCCGGCAACACCACGAAAAATATTTCCTCCTCCAATAACTATTGCCAGTTCAACACCTTTATCAACTACCGTTTTAATTTCCTCTGCATACTCTGCCAGGCGCTCAGGATCAATGCCATATTGGCGGTTTCCCATCAACGCTTCTCCAGATAGTTTTAAAAGTATTCTTTTATAATGCATAGCTGATTTTTATTAATCGTTGCAAATATAGCTAATATCTGAATTTGTGAAATATAAAGCCATAATTTTGGAGAAGGTTTAGGTCCTTTTAGATTTAATTAACGTGTCACGGTCGCTTGCCAGGGGTGAAATTAAATTGCTGTGGCCGGATTTTTGATATATTTGATCTACAAAAAATCGATTAAAATTTTAAACCTATGATGGGATATTATATAATAGCAGGACTTATTTTCTTAGTGAGTATGTTTGTGAGCAACAGGCTCAAAAGCAAATTTAAAAAATACTCCAAGGTTCATTTGCAAAATGGAATGAGCGGTAAGGAGATTGCTGAGAAAATGCTTAGAGATAATGGGATTCAGGATGTGAAGGTTATTTCCACTCCGGGAATGCTTTCAGATCACTATAACCCGGCCAAAAAAACCGTGAACTTAAGTGAAGGAGTTTATTCTCAGAGAAATGCGGCAGCTGCAGCAGTTGCAGCTCATGAATGTGGTCATGCGGTGCAACATGCAAACGCTTACAGCTGGCTACAAATGCGAAGTAAGCTGGTGCCTGTAGTTAGCGTGGCTTCCAAATTATCACAATGGGCGATCTTTGGAGGTCTTATCTTAATGACCATGGTTGGTGTAGGTGTAGGCCAAACTGTACTATTATTAGGTATTATTATGTATGCTGCGGGTACTTTATTTAGTTTTATCACCTTGCCTGTAGAATATGATGCCAGTAAAAGAGCCCTGGTTTGGCTGGAGAATGAAAACATGCTTACAGGTGCAGAACATGAAGCAGCAGAGGACTCTCTGAAATGGGCAGCTCGTACCTATGTAGTAGCTGCAGTTGGATCACTTGCCACTCTGCTTTATTTCGTAAGCTTATATATGGGAAGAGATTAATAATAATTAAGACAAAAAAGAGAAAGCTGCCTGTAAGGGCAGCTTTTTTTATTTAAATCTTTATCTGCCTGTCTATTTGCTGATTCAAAGAAATAAATGTTTCGGTACGTGACACACCGTCAATAGCCTGAATATTCTTATTAAGAACATTCATCAGGTGCTCATTATCCTTACACAATATCTTTAAAAAGATAGACCAGTTTCCTGTAGTATAGTGACATTCTATGACTTCGGGAATTTCATTTAATTGTTTTACCGCCTGCGGATTGCTAACAGCTTTATCCAAATAGACACCCACGAAGGCCATGGTTTTATATCCTAACAATCGTGCGTCGAGCATCATTTTAGAGCCCTCTATCAAGCCAGATTTCTCCAGTTTTCTTAGGCGCTGATGCACGGCCGCCCCGGTAATACCAATATTTTTTGCGATCTCAAGAATGGGTTTTTTTGCATCTTTCATCAGGTGATTGAGTATAGTCTTGTCAATCCCATCCAGCATTACATTATCATTGACTATTTTCATAGAAATTTTTTTAGAATGTAATGCAAAAGTA
>JAHELO010000252.1 GCA_024644145.1 Christiangramia sp. | reverse complement strand
CCAGGATGTGATGCTCTACAATCAGGTGGAGGCTGCAAAGGTGGGGAGCTTTCTCCTATTTATCCGTCCGGTGATTGGTGTCCTTATCGGAATTCTGGCAGACCGCACGCAAACCACGCTATGGTTGCTGATCAGTTTTGGGGTAACCTTTATCGGGGCTTTATTGTTTGCTACAGGAATTATTTCAGATTCAACAACCCTACTGTTTTTTATGTCCATTTTAGTGGTGGCCACAGGAGTCTACGCAGCACGTGCGCTATATTTTGCGGTGATGCAAAGGGGGAGGATCCCTTTGGTATTAACGGGGACGGCAGTTGGTCTTATTTCCATTATTGGTTATACTCCGGATATTTTTGCCGGGCCCGCAATGGGTTATCTGCTGGATAGTTCGCCTGGTGAAACCGGGCATCAACATGTATTCTGGATGCTTACCGGGTTTTCTTTAGTAGGAGGTATTGCGGCCTGGTATTATTTCAGGTTGTACGGGAAGCGGTTTCAGAAATAGTACATGAATTGCAAAACCCTTCCAAGAATTAATCATTGGAAGGGTCTCAATAAGTTGATGTTGTTAGTTTATTTTTTCCCTTTTTTCATGGTGATTTTACCTTGCCAGTGGTGGCTGGTTTGTGGAATACCATCCATATTTAAAAAGTGGAATTGTCCGAATTAAGTTTGAAAGCAGAGTGATTTTTAAAGTAGCTCACTCAGGTTGCTCGATTCGTATATTAATATCAAAAATCATCATTAATATAGTAATGATTAATAAGACGATAAGCGACTTTATTCCAAATTTCTTGACCGCGGACATATTATTGTAGCGATCAACAAGGTTAAATCTCTTTTTTTCTGAATTATTCCAACTAACGGAATCAGTAATAAGTTGATATCCCATTTTTGGAATTGTTTTGATCAATTTAGGATTCTTAGGATCATCACCGAATACGTGCCTTAATTTAGAGATGGCTTGGGTGAGTCCGGAATCATTACCCAGAGAATCTCCCCATACAGTTGCAAGTATTTGAGACCTGGAAACCGTTCTGCCTCTATTGCGATAAAGAAAAACTAATATATCTTTTTCCTTCGGCGTCAATTTTATTACATCGCCATTTTTCAAAATTTCGTTTGAATCTGTAACAACCTTACAACCATTGAGCATGAAATACTTCGAAACTTCCATAGGAATCAATTCTGCCAGATTCAAATTTAATAATGTCACTTTATTAATACTATTTTTTCTTAAACGGTAGGTTTCAATTAACAGTCGTTAACAATAAAGAAGAAAAATAGAAGGTTTTGTGCAGTTTTTCTATTGAAAGGTATAATATTTTTGAGTATTGACAACCTCAAAATATTTGATTAAATGAAGATAACTATATCGCTATTCTTATACATAACACTACTAACATGGTCCGCCTGCGTAGGTCAGAATTTACCTAATTCTGATAAAGTTGAAGTCATAAAGGCCCTAATCCCACTTTTAAAAGACAATTATGTTTTACAAGATTCCGTGACCGCTATTGTTTTTGAAGTAGACGAAAGACTTAAAACCAAGGAATTTGCCAGAGCGCAAACTATGGAAGAATTTAGTCTGTATTTAACAAATGTTCTCAGGGAAATAACGAAAGACGCACATTTTGGATTTTTATATAATCCACAGCTGTCTGCCTTATTAAATGGACATGGAAGTCCCGACGCTTTGAATCGTCAATTGAATACTATAGGTGGTGGTAAAGCAGTTGACGCATCGAAGAAAAACTATTATTTTAAAAAAGCCGAGTTACTCGATGGTAATATAGGCTATCTAAAACTCGAACAAATTCCAATGCTGGAAGACTCTAAGAGTACTTTAGATGCGGCCATGACTTTTCTTTCCAATTCTGATGCTTTCATTCTGGATTTACGAGGAAATCGAGGAGGTGCTGGTGGCTTTATTCCATATTTAATGAGCTATTTTTTTTCTGAAGAAAAGGTTTTACTCTATAGAAGAGAAATGCCGGCCCCTGCCTGGGACTCTGTTTCTTATCATTATACACACAAAAAATTACCAGGAAAGAGAATTGATAAAATACCTGTATACATATTAACTGATCAGGTAACGGGTTCTGCAGCAACCAATTTAGCGTACACGATGCAGGGCTTTGGAAAAGCGGTTATAGTTGGTGAAAACACAGGTTCAGGTTATCGAGGAGCCCATAGTGCCAGTCTTTTTTCATTGCCAAAAGGTTTTGTTGCACTCATCCCTATTGGCCGGGTTGTTAATGCCAAGACAAATACAAATTGGAGAATGGAGGGTGTGATACCTGATGTTGAAACTAAATCATCTAAAGCTTTGGCAAAAGCACAGCTGCTGGCTTTAGAAAAACTGATTGCAAATGAAGATAATGAAGAATTGAAAGCAGATTTAACCGCAATTTATCAAGAGAAAAATAAACCTATGAAAGAAGTAATTACAACCAACATACCTAAAGCTTTCGACAAATATATTGGCACCTATGAAGGAAGTCGGACTATTTGGTTTGAGGACAATGAATTAAAGTATCTGCGGGAAGGAGGAATGCCACTTCTTCTAAAATATAAAGAGGAGCATCTTTACAAGATTACGTTACCCGCTAATACCCCTACCAATCAACCCCTACCATATGTTAGGTTTAATTTCAATGATAAAGGAAAGGTGGATAATATTACACTGGTATTTGATGAAGGAAAAAATACTCAGGGACCATTTAAAAAATTGTCTAATTAAAACATATTATTGACATGATTTATAAAGTATATAAATTTCGCAGCGACATAATTACAGCCCTATTCACATTACTCTTAGCTGGGTGTAGCATTTATGCCCAAAACCCTAGAACGGATATAGAAAAAGATAAGGGTTTATTGGATAACAGGATTCAGGAGTACCACGAGAACGTAATTGGTGTTTCAAAAAATGGACTTATTCAAGGGCGAGATGCCATAAAAGCTTATTTACTTCGGCTTAAAAGCAGTGAGGGTACATTTGAGAGCTATAAAACCCATTATAAGATTGGTGTGAACCAATTACTTGAATACGAAATTGGGTCATATCAAACAGAAAAGGGAGGGAAAAATGCACAATTAATTATTTGGCTGGAGGAGAAAGATTCCAGAAAAAAAATCTTTGAAATTAGTTATAAAATGTCTGGTAATTCGGAGGTTCCTCCTGAGCTGGATAAGGTTCGGAAAAAATGGGTAAGACTGTGCAATAGTCATAATTCTGGAAAATTAGTAGAAGAATTATATACCATAGATGCTATATATTACAATAGAGGAAGAGTTCTTAGGGGTCAAGAGCAACTTTCCCGTGAGTATGGCTATATGAACAATCCATCATACAAATTATTCCTGCAACCAAAACATATTGAAATGGTATCAGATGATATCATTTATGAAATAGGAGTTTGCAGTGGGTCTTATAATCTCCCGTATATATTGGTTTGGAAAAAACAACAAGAGGGTGATTGGAAAATTTATCTGGATTCGAATTATTAAAAAATTAATACTGCCGTCTACTCATTTGCAATTTCTGCTCTGCGGCCGGCCTTATTTCTACAATTGGCTATACCCCTGAAATTTTTGCCGGGCCTGCCATGGGCTACCTGTTGGATAATTCACCCGGGGAAGTTGGGCATCAGCAGGTGTTCTGGATGCTTGCCGGGTTTTCTTTGGTAGGAGGTGCCGCGACCTGGAATTATTTCAGGCTGTAT
>JAHELO010000251.1 GCA_024644145.1 Christiangramia sp. | reverse complement strand
ATCTTTTTCTGAACCTCTTGCTTTAGATGTCTTTCTCTTGCTTTTTTCCTTTTTTGTTCCTTGAAATCTTCCTTTTTTCGTTTTGAATTCTCTATTTCTACCAGTTTTAGAAATTCCCCTATCAGTTCCTTTTTCTTCTTGTTATTGAAATACTTTTCACTGAGATCATTAATCTTCTGGCCTATATAGATGAGCCTTTGATTGGAATCATATAGTTCCTGGTAATTCTCCAGTTTTTGCTGAACCCTGCTATTTATTTCCTCAAGCTTTTCTTTCTCGGCGGCCGCTTTTTCTTCTTTTGTTTTAAGGGAATCTGTGGTCTTCCTTAAAACCGATCTTTCTTTCTGAAGTTGTGCAATACTTCTGTCAAACCTTATTTTCCCTTTTTCTACCTTCTTTTTAGACCGATTGATTAGACTGTAGGGAATACCGTTTTTCTGCGCCACTTCAAAAGTAAAAGAGCTGCCGGCTTCTCCAACCTGTAGTTTATATACGGGCTCCAGGGTTCTGTTATCGAACATCATATTGGCATTGCTCATATTTGGCAGCTCATTGGCAAGTTTTTTTAGGTTCGCATAATGAGTGGTAAGTATACCATAGGAGCCTTTCTCATAAAATACTTCCAGAAAGGTTTCAGCTAAAGCACCGCCTAGTTCCGGGTCACTTCCTGTACCAAATTCATCTATCAGAAACAATGTCTTATCATCACATTTCCGGAGGAAATAATTCATATTCTTAAGCCGGTAGCTATAAGTACTTAGATGGTTTTCAATAGACTGATTATCACCAATATCTGTCAGGACCTTTTTAAACAAGCACATTCGGCTATATTCATGAACGGGGATTAATATTCCGCTCTGTACCATAACCTGTAAAAGTCCCACAGTTTTTAAAGTGATACTTTTTCCACCGGCGTTAGGCCCGGAAATAACCATTATACGATTATCTGGCATTAATTCTATGCTCTGCGGAAAAGTCTTCTCTCCTTTTTTCTTGTTATTAAGGTAAAGCAAGGGATGATACGCCTCCATTAAATGCAGTTCGCGCTCTTTGGTTATTTTAGGCAGAACTCCATTGATCTTTTCAGCATACTTGGATTTGGCCGATATAACATCCAGATCGCTCAACAGTTCCTAATATTCAATAAGGGTGTCACGGTATGGCCTGGAAAATTCGGTTAATTCCTTTAAGATCCTTTTTACCTCTTCCTTTTCCTCGTATTCCAGGTTATTGAGTTCCCGTGTGTATTTAAAAGTAGCTTCGGGCTGTATATATACAATACTCCCAGTTTTAGAGTTGCCCATGATCCCGCCTTTTACTTTCCGGCGGTACATGGCTTTAACAGCCAGCACCCGAACATTTTCCACGACACTTTCCTTGATCTCATCAAGATACCCATAGGATTGGTAAGTTGTTAAAGCGGAGTTGAAACTTGAATTTATCTTACCTCGAATAGAATTTATAGAACGTCTTAATTCCTGAAGCAGGGGAGAGGCATCATCTTTCATTTCCCCGAACCTGTCTATTATTCCATTGATCCGGTCTGTTAAACTTTGATCATACTCTATATGGGATACGGTTTCGGAAAGTGCAGGATAGACCTCGCTGTATTTTTTAAAATACTTTAAATGGGTATTTACCGTTTCAGTGATAGAAGAGATCTTTCTGAAACCGCCGATCTCAATTACAGATCCATCAATACCCAGTAATTTTATTTCCGGCTGAATAGTATCAAAGCCATGATTTGGTATTGGCAGATCCTGGGTTTTTGAATTGAAATATTCGTTGGTTTGGTTGAGACCAAAAACCGTTTTATTGTAATTTGAATAAGGCTGAATAGTAAGAGCTTTTTCTTTTCCCTGCCCGGTTATACAGAGCTCACTTATTTGAGCACAAACTACCGGAAACTCTAGATCATCAAGACTCCTGGAACTAATTTTAATCATATCAATTTTTCCCTACTTTTGAGGCTTTGCAAAGTTACTTAATTCTCATGAAGGTAGAAATACACCATAGCTGGAAAAAAGAACTCGAAACCGAAGTAGGAAAGGAATATTTTCAGAAGCTAAAAGATTTCGTTGAGCAGGAATATATAGAGAATACCTGTTTTCCTCCCAAAAATGAAATTCTATCTGCATTTAACCACGCTACATTTGATGATGTAAAAGTGGTGATCCTGGGTCAGGATCCATACCACGGTGCTGGCCAGGCCAATGGATTATGTTTTTCTGTAAACGATGGTATATCTTTTCCTCCCTCTTTGCTGAATATTTTCAAGGAAATTGAGAATGATCTTAATAGACCAATACCTCAATCTGGTAACCTGGAACGGTGGGCAAAACAAGGGGTTCTACTATTAAATGCTACACTAACCGTAAGAGCTTCCAACGCAGGTTCTCATCAAAATAAAGGTTGGGAACAATTTACCGATGCTGTGATCAGGACGATTTCTGATAGAAAAAATAATGTGGTTTTCCTGCTTTGGGGTGGTTATGCGAAGAAAAAGGCCAGACTCATTGATGGTGATAGACATTTGATCTTAACCAGTGGACATCCTTCTCCATTAAGCGCTAACAGAGGCTACTGGTTCGGGAATAAACATTTTAGCAGGGCAAATGAATACTTGAAACAAAATAATCAGGAACCTATAGAATGGTAATAGAGAGGCCGGTATTTTACCGGCCTTCTTTTTTTATTTTTATATTACTGTTAATTCAGCATTCTTACAATTGCAGACTGACCAATGAATAGTTTATTTTCCAGTACCCAAAGATTGCCTTTTTTATCAAAAGTAATTGCCCCAGGATACACCAGACCGGTTGCTACTTCTTTTTCCAACTGACCGGTTTCGGTATTGTAAGCCATGATCGAACCGCCTCCCCATGGAATTGATGGAACTACAGATGATAACCAGCTGTTGGCGTCAAACTGTACCACGTAAAGCAGACCGTCTGGCCCAATTTCCAGGTCAATGACTGAAGTTAATCCGTTAATTAGAACATTACAGTCTGCAGAGCCGCCCAATTCAGAACAAACTAAATTGGTGCCATCTGCAGGCATTTTCCAAACCCGGGAAAGGCCAACTGGTAATCCTTCTGGGGTGGCGCCAGTTAATTCACCTACATAAACATAACCATCCTCTCCAATAGCTACAGAAGTTGGTACCGGTTGCACATAACAGGTGATATCTTCAGTGCCATCATTTGTTTGGAACAATTGCATCCAATCACCGTTTGAATTTAAGGGAGGGGTTAAAATTGCTTTCCAATCTACATTTCCCTCGGTTGTTGCCTGAAGAACTGAATTACCGGCGGCATCGGCCACCAGGGCAGTTTCTCCGTCAAATTTAGTTACTTTATACGGATTATTTTGCGGACCGGCAGAAAATACCAATTCTCCATTATCAGTAAATTCTTCTTCACATTGCTGGTTTTTCCATTTGGGACCTTCAAAGGCATCGGGATCGGTTTCTCTTTCAAATTTAGCCAGATCTGCTACCATTCTCACTTTACCTTTGGAGGCTCGATATAATTCACCAGTAGCGGCAAGGTCTGTTCCTGCAGTGGTGAAAAATGCATTTCCTGCCCCAATTGACTCTATACCCTGAATATCTGTTTCTACATCCAGTTCTATCATTGTGATAACCTTTCCATTCTTGATAAGCTGAATACTTCGGGTCCCGGAAAATTCATTTAAGCCTACCATAATACTTCCATCGGGAGTCGCTGAAATGTCAA
>JAHELO010000250.1 GCA_024644145.1 Christiangramia sp. | reverse complement strand
AGAGCCTGGACAATCCCCGTGGGAGCTTCTGCACCTCAGGCCGCTGGCGTGATTCATACAGATTTTGAAAAAGGTTTTATTCGTGCTGAGGTAATCGGGTACGATGATTATGTGAGTTACGGTAGTGAGGCTAAAGTGAAAGAGGCCGGAAAGATGAGAGTTGAAGGTAAAGATTATATAGTTAAAGATGGAGATGTGATGCATTTCCGTTTTAACGTATAATTTTCATATTTATCTTTTTCTATTAGCTAATTATCTAAATTTTAGCTGGTTACACGTTTTAATTAAAGCAATTAACATTGCCTCCTAAATCTTTGTTAATTACTTTAGAGCTGAACTATTTCAGTTTTTTAGCTATTGCCTTATATTTAGGCCATAACTCCATGACTACTTATGAGCGAGAATACTAAATATACCGAAGATAATATTCGGTCATTAGACTGGAAGGAGCATATTCGTATGCGTCCCGGGATGTATATTGGGAAACTTGGCGATGGTTCAAGTCAGGACGACGGGATCTATATTCTACTAAAGGAAGTTATAGATAACAGTATCGATGAATTCGTAATGGGAGCAGGAAAAACCATTGAGATTTCTGTGCAGAACCAGCGGGTCATCGTTCGAGATTTTGGAAGGGGAATTCCGCTGGGAAAAGTGGTGGATGTTGTTTCCAAGATGAATACCGGAGGTAAATACGATACCCGGGCCTTCAAGAAATCTGTAGGATTAAATGGTGTTGGTACCAAAGCCGTAAATGCGCTTTCTTCATATTTTAGAGTAGAATCTTCCAGAGATTCTAAAAGTCATGCTGCCGAATTTGAAAAAGGAGAACTAAAGGATGAAGAACATCTTGAGGAAACTTCGCGACGCAGAGGGACCAAAATTACCTTTATTCCAGATGAAGCAATTTTCAAGAATTATAAATTCAGAAATGAATACATAGAGAAAATGCTTAAGAACTATGTATATCTCAATCCGGGATTAACCATAGTTTTTAATGGAGAGAAATTTTATTCCGAAAACGGTCTTAAAGATCTTCTTGGGGATAGTATTCATGTGGATGACATGCTCTATCCTATTATTCATTTAAAAGGAGAAGATATTGAGGTAGCCATTACCCATAGCAAATCTCAGTACAGCGAAGAATATCATTCTTTCGTAAACGGGCAGAACACTTCTCAGGGAGGTACACACCTGGCCGCGTTCAGGGAGGCTGTGGTTAAAACCGTTCGTGAATTTTATGGAAAGAATTACGAGGCCAGTGATATAAGAAAATCAATAGTGGCCGCCATTAGCATCAAGGTGATGGAGCCGGTTTTTGAAAGTCAGACAAAAACCAAACTGGGTTCTACAGATATGGGCGGTAAACTTCCTACGGTAAGAACTTATATTAATGATTTCGTTAAAAGAAATCTTGATAATTATCTTCATAAAAACCCTGAAACGGCTGAGAATCTTCAGCGTAAGATACTTCAGGCTGAAAGAGAACGAAAAGACCTTTCAGGAATAAGGAAACTAGCAAAAGACAGGGCGAAAAAGGCCAGCCTTCATAATAAGAAATTAAGAGACTGCAGGGTTCACCTAGGAGATAGCAAACACGAACGTTGTCTGGAAACCACATTATTTATAACAGAGGGAGATTCTGCAAGTGGTTCTATTACCAAAAGCCGGGATGTTGTCACCCAGGCTGTTTTCAGCTTAAAGGGTAAACCTTTGAACAGTTACGGGCTTTCTAAAAAGATCGTCTATGAAAATGAAGAATTCAATTTACTTCAGGCCGCTTTAAATATTGAAGAAGGTCTTGAAGACCTGAGATATCATAATATCGTGATCGCTACAGATGCCGATGTGGATGGGATGCATATCAGGTTATTATTGATCACTTTTTTCCTTCAGTTCTTTCCTGAATTAATAAAGGAAAATCATTTATATATACTTCAAACCCCGCTTTTCAGGGTACGTAACAAAAAAGAAACGATCTATTGTTACAGCGAGATGGAGCGTAAGCAGGCTATAGAAAAGTTAAAGGGTAAAGTAGAGATCACCCGATTTAAAGGTTTAGGTGAGATTTCTCCGGATGAATTTGTACATTTTATTGGGGAAGATATCCGTCTGGATCCAGTGATGTTAGATAAAGACAAGTCTATTGAAGAAATGCTAAGTTTCTATATGGGTAAAAATACCCCAGACAGGCAGGAATTCATAATAGATAACCTTAAAGTTGAACTTGACCTGGTGGAAGAACTTGGAATATGAGATTTACCAATAAAAATGAGGTCAGAATAATACCATCCATCTACATCGTGCTTGTAGCGGTATTTGTGACTAACGTTTTTGTGAATATCGAGATCATGGCTTCCAATACTGAGCAGGAGATTGGTTTCAGTCATTTTCTGCCTAATATCATCACATTCTTAATAGGACTGTATGTTCATAAAATTGGACAGACCTTTGATTTTGACAGTGATGGGGAAACCCTGAATTTCAAGAATAATGGAGTCTTCTTTTCTAAATTCATGGAATACCGTGTAAAGAAAGCAGAATTTCCCAAACGCAAATTGGGCAAGTTCAAATTCACCGATCTTGGTATCTATTCTGCTCTTACCATTTATATTAAATCCAGAAGAAAACAAGGCTATAGAAAATATACTTTCAATACTACATTTTTAACCCGAAAAAAGAAAAAGGGGATGGTAGATTCCTTGAAAAAGGTATTAGAAACCATTCCTAAAGCTACTGCCTAATGGAAGAAAATCAAGAAGGAGCTCAGGAAGAGCAGTTTGATAATAAAGAAGAACTTATCAAGGTAACCGGCATGTATAAGGACTGGTTTCTGGATTATGCTTCATACGTGATCCTGGAACGGGCGGTACCTGCGATAGAAGACGGATTTAAACCAGTACAGCGCCGAATCATGCATTCTATGAAGGATCTTGATGACGGGCGTTATAATAAAGTGGCCAATATCGTGGGACACACCATGCAGTATCATCCACATGGTGATGCCAGTATTGGTGATGCGATGGTTCAAATAGGCCAGAAAGATATACTTATAGATACACAGGGTAACTGGGGTAATATCCTAACCGGTGACCGGGCGGCTGCCCCCAGGTATATTGAGGCCAGACTGTCTAAATTTGCTCTGGAGGTTCTGTTTAGTCCGAAATTAACAGAGTGGCAATTATCTTATGACGGGAGAAAGCAGGAACCGGTTAATCTACCGGTAAAATTCCCTATGCTACTGGCTCAGGGAGCTGAAGGTATTGCGGTAGGATTAAGTACCCGATTTCTTCCGCATAATTTCAATGAACTAATAGACGCCTCAATTCAGCATTTAAGAGGTAAGAGCTTTAAGCTATTCCCAGATTTCCCTACTGGTGGAATTGCTGATGTTTCCAATTATAATGATGGTAAACGAGGAGGAAGGGTAAGAATAAGGGCGAAGATCAACCAGCTGGATAAAAACACGCTGGTGATCAATGAGATCCCTTATGGAACCAATACTTCCAGCCTTATAGATTCTATACTAAAGGCGAATGATAAAGGAAAGATCAAGATCAAGAAGATCGAGGATAATACCGCAGCAGAAGTAGAGATACTTATTCATCTTCCTAATAATATTTCTCCAGACAAGACCATTGATGCACTTTATGCCTTTACCCAGTGCGAAAATTCCCTGGCACCCCTTGGTTGTGTAATTATAGATCACAAACCAGTTTTTCTTGGAGTTTCTGAAGTATTGC
>JAHELO010000249.1 GCA_024644145.1 Christiangramia sp. | reverse complement strand
TCCTCAGCATATCCCTGGATTCCAGCGAAACGCATCCAGACAAAATGGTGCATTATGCCAATGAGTTAACACAAATTCTAGAGCAGGATCTATCCAAATATATTTTAGAGGTACAGGGGAAGGTACCGGAAAAGGATATACAGCAGATATACAATTTTGTTTACAATAATCTCCCAATCTTTCTTGATGAAAAGGATTATCCCGAGATTGAGGAAAGGATAAATAATGAAAGTATTAAAAGGCATTTAACCTCCGGGTACCGCCAGTTAATGTCTCCAACAGGATTTGTGACCAAAGAATATTTTCAAAAAGACCCTTTAAGTCTTACCAACCTTGGATTGGAAAAACTTCAGGAATTACAGGTAGGAGATCAGTTCAGCATATATAGTAATTACCTCATAACCAGGGATAAACGAAATATCATTCTTTTTCTGGATCCAGCATATCCGGCTTCAGAAACAGATAAAAATGAGATATTTGTTACTGCCCTGGATAAAACATTGAATGATCTCAACGAAAAATTTAAAGGGGTAGAGGGTAGTTATTTCGGCGGAGTTCTTTATTCACTGGCCAATGCCGACCGTATTAAAAAGGATATTAGACTAACACTTGGTATCGCTGTTAGCGTTTTACTATTTCTACTCATTTTTTTCTATCGGAAGATTTATGTTCCTGTTTTATTGTTTCTTCCGGGTATTCTCGCCGGGATTTCTTCAATAGCTTTTCTTAGCATTTTTAAGGGAAGTGTTTCTGCGATTTCCTTAGGAATCGGGTCGATTTTAATAGGGATCACACTGGATTATGCTTTGCATATTTTAACTCATTACCGGAATAATCAAAGTGTAAAACAGTTATACCAGGATATTACCAAACCAATCTTGATGAGCAGTGTTACTACTGCCATTGCATTTCTTTGTTTGCTTTTTGTTCAAAGCGAAGCCCTTAATGATCTTGGTATATTCGCTGCAGTAAGTGTTTTACTTTCATCGGTTTTTGCGCTGATATTGATCCCCCTGTTTTATCATCCTTCTGCTCGTAATCCTGATAAAGTTACTTTTCTGGATAAGATCGCTTCAGTAGATTACTCGAAGATAAAACCATTGGTTATAGGACTTGTAACCGTATTAATCATTTCAGTTTTCTTCTTTGATAAAGTTAAATTCAATAGTGATCTTTCAAAGTTGAATTACGAGCCACCTGAGGTGAAGAAACTTGAAAATAAATTAGAATCTCTGGCAGGGAGAAGTGGAAAGAACATTTACCTGGTCGCCTATGGGAATTCTGTAGATGAAGCACTTCTGCAGAATAATAAATTATATGGTAAGCTTCGTGAGATGGAGCGGGAAGGGGTTATTCAAAATTTCAGCAGTATTGGCGGTGTAATTCACTCCACCACCACACAGGCTGAAAAGATCGAAAACTGGAATACTTTCTGGACCACTGAAAAAACTACTCGGGTAAAACAGGACCTGCAAAATATTTCATCGGAATATGGGTTCAGACCCGAGACTTTTCGCGCATTCTATGATCAATTGGCTGCCAATTTTGAACCAATTGGATTAACAGATTATAAAACTGCGGGGTCTCTTTATCTTAATGATTTTATATCAGATAGTGACAATTTTGCCACAGTTACCAGTACGGTTAACCTGCCAAGGGAAAATACAGGTGAATTAATCAATTCTTTTCAAGATGAAAGCGGGGTAATCGTAATGGACCGCAAGGCCATGAACCAGAGTTTTCTGGGTGATTTAAGGGAAGATTTCAATAAATTGATCCTTATCTCAGTAATGGCCGTATTTGTAGTTTTACTCATATCCTATAAGAATCTCGAAATAAGCTTATTCACTTTACTTCCTATAGCCATTACATGGGTATGTGCTCTGGGAATAATGGCGATGTTCGGCATCGAATTCAATATTCTGAATATTATTATTTCCACCTTTATTTTCGGACTCGGGCTGGACTACAGTATCTTTATAACAAACGCATGTTTATCTGAATACGAATATGGAAGAAATGAACTAAAGACCTACCAGACTTCCATACTAATTTCGGTAATAACAACATTGCTGGGCATGGGGGCTTTGATCTTTGCTCAACATCCGGCACTGCGATCAATTTCCATAGTGTCTATTATTGGGGTAATTACGGCCGTAGCAGTAAGCTTTGTGTTCCAGAGAGCGATATTCAGAAAATTGATTCTTAACCGAGCCAATAGAGGACGAGCTCCTTTTTATTTAAAACAGCTGGGAGATTTTAATGGGAAGACTACGGGGACTGATAGTGAAAAGTTATATCATAGACGGGCTATCCTGGATAACTTCAGATATAAGTCTGTTTACCCACATGCTAAGAAAAAATTCAAGGCTCTCCGGGAGAAAAATTTAAGAATAAGCAAATTTATAGAAGAAGGTGAGAGTATTTCAGTCATCAATGCGGGTTATGGGATCATTCCGTTATTCCTTTCTTATAAATACCAATCCTCTCAAATACATGCATTGGCGAATAACGAAGAGACTTATAATATTTCTGAACGTACATTAAGATCTCCTTCATCCGGAATTACTTTCCACAGCGAGCTGCAATCAATGCCCGCTACAGGTGTTTATGTGATACATGAAAATGTTCAGGAACAGGATGCCTTAAAAACTTATATAAAACGAAATGCTGAAAAAGTGATATTAATAGATTCAGATTTTCCGTATAGATGGTTGCTGGACCTTAACTTTGAATTTATATACCGCCAGAACAATATCCTGGTTTTGAGAAAAATGGATTGATGTTTCAATATCGAATATTGAAAAACAGGTGCTCCAACCTGGAAAACTGAAGGAGTAAATAATATATAAAAAATGAGATTGAGGTTTTTGATAATATTATTGTGTTTTTTTGGCCTGTCATCATGTGGGGTTAAAAAATCATTATCGCAAAGACCTGAAATTACTGGAATAGAAAAGATCGATACCAACAGGGTTAAACACAGTGAAACTTTCTATACTTTAGGTAATAATCAACTTTATCAAAATAAGCAGGGAATTTGGGAGCTATATCTTGAAGGTGATGCGCTAGAACGCGGGATCGCTAACGGCAGTCTTACCCGTGAACTTATGCATCATCAGGAAATTGCATTTATGAACAAGCTGCAGGAAATGGTTCCCTCCAGGAGCTATCGCGGCTTCCTTAAAACCGTGATAAACTGGTTTAACCGCAAAATGTACCTTCATGTTCCCGAAGAATTTAAACAGGAAATATACGGCGTATCACGATATGCCCTGGAACAATATGATGATTTCGCTCCGGCATATATAAGGATGCTCTACTTTCACGGGGCACATGATATAGGGCACGCTCTTCAGGATCTTATGCTGGTAGGCTGTACTTCTTTTGCCTCATGGGGCTCTAAAACTGAAGATGGTAAGCTTCTTTTAGGTAGAAACTTCGATTTTTATGCAGGAGATGATTTTGCCCGGCAAAAGATCGCAGCATTTATAAATCCAGATTCAGGGCATAAATTTATGATGTATACCTGGGGAGGAATGATAGGTGCTGTAAGCGGTATGAATGAAAAAGGTATTACAGTTACCATTAATGCAGGGAAATCTAAAATGCCTTTAAATGCGAAAACTCCAATTAGTCTTGTTGCCCGTGAAATTCTACAATATGCTTCCAATACTTCAGAAGCGATTGAGATCGCAAAAAAGCGGGAAGTATTTGTTTCGGAATCTATTATGGTGGGTAGCGGCAACGAAA
>JAHELO010000248.1 GCA_024644145.1 Christiangramia sp. | reverse complement strand
ATGAAACAACAAATCGCTTTATAAAATAATATGGGAATAAGACCTTATATCCTTGCTGAAACCAACTGGCTGGCATTAAAGCAAACTCAATTTGAACTAGCAATTTTGCCCTGGGCAGCTACCGAAGCACATAATTACCATCTCCCATATGGTACAGATATCTACGAGGCTGATCATCTTGCCGCAGAAGCTACAAAACTGGCTTGGGAAAAGGGAGCTAAGCCAATAGTGCTGCCAACCATACCATTTGGTGTCAATACGGGACAATCTGATATCTATCTTGACATTAATTTAAATCCAAGCACACAACTAGCAATATTGGCGGATATCATCACCGTACTGGAGAGGCAGGGTATTCATAAATTACTTCTTTTCAATAGTCACGGGGGTAATAACTTTAAAGCCCTGGTAAGGGAATTAGGCCTGAAATTCCCTTCTATGTTCCTCTGTGTCTCCAATTGGTTCAAAGCCCTTGAGAAGGCTGATTATATTGTTGAAAAAGGGGATCACGCCGATGAAAGGGAAACCAGTCTGATGCTTTATTTCCGTCCCGACCTGGTCCTTGATAAAAACTTATGGGGTGATGGGAAAGCGAAAAATTTCAGAATAAAAGCCTTTTCAGAAGGATGGGCCTGGGCAGAAAGAAGGTGGTCTGAAATATCTGAAGACACCGGGGTAGGGGATCCATCGAATGCCACTGCAGAGAAAGGCGAACGTCTGTTTAAAGATATAACCCAAAAAATGTCAGAATTTATCTTCGACTTGTGCAAAGCAGATATAGATGATCTCTACACCTGAAATTAAAAAGAGCTTATTCCGAATTCTTTTTTAACCAGAACAATGTATTTTTCCATAGCCTCTTCGGGCTGCAAATTCTGAGCCTGGAAGAGCGCATTCGCTTTGAAGGCATTAATAAGGGGAGTCTTACTTCCGGGATTGTTGTAATTTTTATTGGCGATCTTGTAGTAGGCATATAGTTTTAAGAGCAGATCGGGGGGAAGAGGGTCAGTATAGTTACTGATATAATTAACTGCTTTTTCAAATTCGGTATGCAGCCTATACTTGTCCATCATCTTCTTTAGTTGTAGCGAGGCAGGTTATGGCACCTTTTACCTTTTGGTTGAGTTTAACAGCTACCCGGGCGTCTACCGGGAGCAATACGTCAACCCTGGAACCAAATTTTATAAAGCCGCTTTCTTCGCCCTGTTGTGCACTCTCACCAACTTCTGCGTAATTCACTATACGTCTGGCCATGGCCCCGGCGATCTGACGATAGAGAATATCTCCGAATTTTGGCGTTCGTATGACCACGGTGGTCCTTTCGTTTTCCTCGCTCGATTTAGGATGCCAGGCTACCAGGTATTTCCCCGGATGGTATTTTGAATACTGAATAACTCCACTGGCAGGATATCTCGTCACATGTACATTTACAGGAGACATAAAGATGGAAATCTGTAGTCTTTCTTCATTAAAATATTCCTTTTCCATGACACGTTCAATGACAACAACTTTTCCATCCACCGGTGCATGAATCTCGTCAAAGTTTTTATTGGATATTCTTTTTGGATTTCTGAAAAATTGGAGAATAAGGATAAGTACCACCAATGCCAGACCCTGAACGATTAGTTTATAGGTAGGATTAGCCATATAAAAATGCGCCAGAACAATGATAATGGCAACCGTGAAGAAAGTCAGGAGGATAATGGTGCGTCCCTCTCTATGAAACATAGGTAAAAATATTTAATACAAGATATGCAAATGGTGCTGCAAATATAAGACTATCCAAACGATCGAGCATCCCACCGTGCCCGGGGAGAATTGCACCACTGTCTTTAACTCCCGCCAATCTTTTTAATTTTGATTCAATCAGATCTCCCAGACTGCCCATTATGACAATTACCGTAGCGAGAATTATCCACTCTGCCGACTTTAAAATGGGTTCATAAAGGGAAAGAATATAAGCAGCAACCAGGGTAAAAATAAAACCTCCCAAAGTTCCTTCTACGGTTTTCTTAGGGGAAACAGAGGGGAATAGTTTTCTTCGTCCAATAGATGATCCTACCAGGTAGGCAAATGAGTCGTTAACCCAAATTAGGATGAAAATTCCCATGATCAACAGTTGGCAAAATCATCATCCTTGTAGGGGATCATGGTCAGGAAAATACATCCACCACCGATATAAAAGAGACCTATGACAAATTTTTCATAGGCTCTGTAGAATTTCTTTTTAGTAAACAGGAAGTAGATCATCGTAATGTTGACCGTAATGGAAAGAAACATCAGGATATTAATAAGAACTGCATCCCTGACGATATAAATAAACAGCCACCACAGACCCAGATAGGCCGCAAATAGGTAGTAGCCTCTTAACCTTACAAGTTTCTTGAATTCGTATAAACAGGCAAGCCCAAAAACCATAAATAGAAAGTCGAAGGCATCTGAACTTAAAAAAACGGCTGAGAGGAGTAAAATCACATAAACCACTCCCGTAAGTAACCGCCTTAGTAGTTCCCTCATCCTATAAATCTTCCAGTAGTAAGAGGTATAGGTGCTTAGAACTGCTGCCGTATGTCAGGAAGTCATCGGCATTTTCATTTGTAGCCTGAAAGTGCTTTAGCGTGGTAATGTTGGCAGGAATGCCCTGCTTGTATTTTTTCTTGATCGCCTTGAGGCCTTCCCCGATATTTTCAACAAGCTGACTTGTAGTTGCAAAGACAATTACGTTTTCCGGGAGTTCGTTGAGTTTCCTTTCCTTTAATTGATTGGAACAAACGAGGATAGAACCATTTTGGGCTATTAGGTGTTCACAGGTGGTAAAAAAGATCTCGCTATTATTGGCCTGTTGTGTAAAAGATATGTCTTCTTTTGAGAATTTTTGTTCCAATCTCTCATCCATGATAAAGAAAGGTGAGTTCTTCCATTGATTTTCCTCTACGATATTTCGGAGTGCTTCGGACACTTCTTTAAAGGAATCGCAATAAAGGAATTTCCCCCCGTTCTTTTTAAAATGGATGGTGAATTTTTCATCAATGGGAAGATTTAGGTCGGGCATATGAACCCCTCTGGTTTCCACGGTTGCCTTGGAAACTTTCTTCTTCTTACCTCCTCCAAATAAACTGGAAAATAGTCCCATTTCTTGATTTAATCAGCTGTAATGTACTAATTTCTAGAACGAACCGGGAACTTTATTTATTATCCTCGGTGAGTTCTTCAGGTTCTTCTGTTTCTTCTTTATTGACGGAAAACTCCTGGCCTTTTTTATCAAATTTCTTTTCAAAAGGTCTCTCACCAAAGATTTTTTCAAGGTCTTCTTTAAAAATAACCTCCTTTTCTAATAGTCGTTCCGCCAATTCGGTGAGTTTATCCTTGTTTTTTTTCAGAACATCAATTGCTCTGGTATACTGTTCCTCTATAAGTTTAGAGATTTCTTCATCAATCTTTTGAGCGGTCTCTTCGCTATAGGGTTTGGTAAAGCCGTATTCATTCTGACCTGAGGAATCGTAATAGGTTAGATTCCCAATCTGATCATTTAGACCGTAAATGGTTACCATGGCTCTGGCCTGTTTGGTCACTTTTTCCAGATCACTCAGGGCTCCGGTAGAGATTTTATTGAAGATGACTTTTTCTGCTGCCCTGCCTCCTAAGGTGGCACACATTTCGTCTTTCATTTGCTCGGGTCGAACAATAAGGCGTTCTTCAGGCAAATACCAGGCTGAACCCAGAGACTGTCCCCGGGGAACTATCGTTACTTTTACCAGGGGTGCCGCGTGTTC
>JAHELO010000247.1 GCA_024644145.1 Christiangramia sp. | reverse complement strand
AGACAATTATTCTGTAGCTGTATGGAGTCCTATTCTCAACGAGAAAGGAAATTCAGAATTGGGAATGAGAGCCCTGGAGAGATTTACTACCCTAACCGGTGTCTCGGTTTTCTAGCAGGCACCAACAAAAAAATGCCTTCCGTAGACCGGAAAGCATTCTTTTATAAATTGAACACTGCTAAAATTAAAGTGCTGCGACGTGCTTAGTCAAGTTTGACTTTAGGTTAGCAGCTTTATTATCATGAATGATATTTTTCTTAGCCAATTTGTCGATCATTGAGATCACAGAAGGCAACATAGCCTCAGCCTCTTTCTTATCGGCATCACGCAATTTCTTGATCGCGTTCCTTGTAGTTTTATGCTGGTAGCGATTTCTTAGACGCTTAGTCTCATTGCTACGAATCCTCTTCAACGCTGACTTATGATTTGCCATTACAATTATTATTTAAATGTTTTTTAAAAGTAGTCCGTAGGGGAATCGAACCCCTGTTACCAGGATGAAAACCTGGCGTCCTAACCCCTAGACGAACGGACCATTTTGTTTCAAATGCGGATGCAAAAATACAACTATTTTCCAATGCCGCAAATGTTCATCAAAATTTTTTCAAAAAAATTAATAGGCCTTTGCAAATAACACCCTTCCCTCTGAAGGTTTACCTGTTAAAACACAGGCTCCCGTCTCTTCTTTCCTATTAAAAGGTATACATCTAATAGTAGCCTTCGTAAGGTCTTTGATCTTATTCTCGGTCTCTGAAGTTCCATCCCAATGAGCAGAAATAAATCCTCCTTTTTCTTTTAGAACCTTTTTAAAATCATCAAAATTATCCACCTCGGTTATATGGGAATCTCTGTATGCTTTAGCTTTTTCAAATAGCGTATCCTGAATTTCAGTCATCAAAGCCTGGATCTTAGCCACAACCTCTGTATTATTTACAAATTCTTTGGTTAGTGTATCTCTTCTTGCAAGCTCAACCGTGCCTTTCTCAATATCTTTAGGACCAATAGCCAATCTCACCGGAACTCCCTGTAATTCATATTGTGCAAATTTCCATCCGGGTTTTTGATTATCATTATCATCAAACTTAACCGAGATACCTACAGCTCTTAGCTCTTTTACCAGCTTATTAGCAACTTCAGAAATTTGTGCTAATTGCTCTTCACTTCTATAAATAGGAACAATTACTACCTGTGTAGGTGCTAGATTGGGTGGCAGCACCAATCCATTGTCATCACTATGGGTCATAATAAGAGCACCCATTAACCTGGTAGAAACACCCCAGGATGTAGCCCAAACATGTTCAAGACCTCCTTCTTTGGTAGCAAATTTCACGTCAAAAGCCTGCGCGAAATTCTGGCCCAGAAAATGTGAAGTACCTGCCTGCAAAGCTTTACCATCCTGCATCAGAGCTTCAATACAATAGGTTTCCAGAGCACCTGCAAACTTTTCATTTTCTGTTTTTGCTCCTTTCACCACCGGGATTGCCATAAAATTTTCGGCGAATTCGGCATAGATATTATTCATTAATTCCGTCTCCTGTAAAGCTTCCTCTTTAGTTGCATGAGCTGTGTGCCCTTCCTGCCAAAGGAATTCTGCGGTTCTCAAGAACAATCTCGTTCTCATTTCCCAGCGAACTACATTGGCCCACTGGTTTACTTTTATAGGAAGATCCCTGTAGGATTGTATCCAGTTCTTATAGGTATTCCAGATAATAGCTTCAGAAGTAGGCCTAACCACCAGTTCCTCTTCCAGTTTCGCCTCCGGGTCTACCATTAGCTTACCCGGTTTATCCGGATCGTTCTTTAACCGGTAATGAGTTACTACAGCACATTCTTTAGCAAAGCCTTCTGCATTCTTCTCTTCAGCTTCAAAAAGGTGCTTCGGAACGAATAGCGGAAAATAGGCATTTTGATGACCTGTTTCTTTAAACATCCTGTCTAATTCAGCCTGCATTTTCTCCCAGATGGCATAGCCGTATGGTTTGATTACCATACAACCTCTAACTGCTGAATTTTCAGCAAGATCAGCCTTTACGACCAATTCATTATACCACTTTGAATAGTCTTCGCTTCGCTTCGTTAAATTCTTCCCCATTTCTTTTTATTTGGCATAAAACTTGTAACTTTTACCAGTAGTGTATACTAACCGTTCGGGCAAAACTAACCATTTTTAGCATGCCCAACAATAAAAAGAATCACCAATGAAACTTTACTACATCTTTAAAAATAAGCTAAGCCTCCTGTTCATTCCGGTGGTCCTTTTCGCTTTTGCCTCCTGTAGTTCTTACCAGTATTCTGGTTATGAAGCCGACGGTATTTACGGGGAGCCAAGACCAGGAATCCTGGAACGGGAACAGCCTGAAACTACTGAAGTAAAGCCGAACAATAATAACTCGTATTATAAAAATCTATTTGCACAGCAATCTGAAATGGTTGGTGAAGTTTTAGAAAGCGATATTTTTACTGATGTTGAGGATTATAGTTCAAATGACGGATATGATAATTATTCAGAAGTTGGTGGAGACGTTGCCTATATTGGGGGAAATGCTCCCTGGGGCCAGGATCCGGACACCTACACAATAAATATTTATAATAATGGCTTCTACGGAGGTTTTTATTCACCGTGGAGATATGGCTATGGATGGAATTATCACCCCTATTATGGAGGATGGTATGATCCTTATTACCCGGGTTACTGGGGTGGATATGGCCCTTATGCCTATGGCTATGGTAGATCTTACTGGAATTTAGGTTTTGGTTTTGGATTCGGTTATGGATATGGGTTTGGTAGATATTACTATCCATACAATTTTCATCACCATCATTATTACTATAATAATCATATATCGTATAACCGAAGTGGAAGATATTCACAGCCCAGTTATAGAACCGGCGAAAGCAGAAGGAGTTCTTATTCCAGAAGTATAAGAGAAATAAGGAATTCAAGATCATCTGAAGATTATACTTCCAGGGTTCAAAGAAGTGCGAATTCAAGAGATAATTCGAGAGTATATACTCGCACTAACCGAAGAAGTGAGCCTTCACGATCTTACGAATCGAATTCACGTACGAGAAGCAGTTCACCGGTTTACCAAAGATCGTCACGTAATAGCAATAATCGAACTTACCAGTCTTCCCCTTCAAGAAGAAGTAATAGTTCAGGCACACGGTCTAGCTCGGTAAGAAGTTCAAGCAGTTCCAGTAGAAGTTCGGGCACACGAAGTTCAGGCGGAAGATCTTCTAGAGGTGGTCGTGGAGGAAATGATTAACAGGACTTTCATTTAATTATAAACCTTACGGGCGACAATCCTGTGAGGTTTTTTTATAAACCAATATTATTCCACAATGAAACGAATATTATTACTATTAACTTTCATATACTTTATAACACCCCTAAATGCACAGGAAGTGAGAGACGCCTATAGATATTCTAAGGCCGAACTGAATGGCTCTGCGAGATACATTGGCATGAGCGGTGCATTTGGTGCCCTGGGTGGCGACATTTCATCCATAGCATTGAATCCTGCGGCTTCTGCAGTGTTCATCAGCAGCTCTGCAACCATTAGCCTGGGATACAGAAGTCTTGAGAATGGTTTATCTTTTAATAATAATTCATTCCTTAGCGAGGAAAGTGATGTGAACCTGAATAACATAGGAGGTGTTTTTGTATTTAGCGATAATGCGAATAGCGACTGGCGAAAATTTTCATTAGGAATCAATTACAGTACTCAGGCAGATTTTGAAGAAAATTATCGGGTTCGTGGCACTTCTACGAAT
>JAHELO010000246.1 GCA_024644145.1 Christiangramia sp. | reverse complement strand
CTGGTTTACCTCGGCAATATATCCCAGTACATTTGCACTATGGTCTACCTGATAATCCCTTAGAGATCTTTTCTGAATATAGAATCCCTCATAATTTCTCATTTTCTCCTGAAGGATCGCATATTCACTTTTTGTAAGCTGCGGTATTACTACAGAAGGCAGCATAGGGGAATAGATTCGTGCTTTATCCAGTTTCTTTTCCAGGTCTTCCCTGGTTAAGTTCAGGATATTGCAGAATTCAGTAGTATCAAAAGGTTTTAGGTTTCTTGGAATTACCATTACATCGTAGGAAGGCTGATTGGAAACCATTAATTCACCGTCGCGATCGTAGATATAACCTCGCTGGGGATAATCGTAAACTACTTTTATCGCATTATCCTGAGATCTTATAGCGAGAGAGGTATCTACAATTTGCAAATAGAAAAGTCTTCCTATAAAGATAAGGCCGGTAGTAAGGATCGTTATGTAGAGTAAGATCTTTCTCATCGGTACTTTTTACTGAATAAGGTAAGACTTAGAAGTATTACGATAACAGTGAATATACTGGAAAATAATGTTTTTTTCAGGACGAGAAGTATATGGCTAAAACTGAACATCTCCAAAGAGAATAATACAAAATGGTGAATAAGAACCATTAAGAATACATAACTGAGTTTGGACCCGAAAGGAGTTGCCGCCAGTCTTATATTCTGATGATCATAACTTATCCCGAAGGAGAACCTTAATAAATTCGGCCGTACAAATGCAGCTACTAAACAAGCTGCCGCATTAATTCCGCCACTGTCCTCAAAAATATCTACGCTTAAGCCCAGAAGAAAAGAAAGGAAAAGGAAAAGGCTCTGGTTTCCTGCAAAGGGATAAAGCAGCAGAAAGAGCACATATAGGTAGGGGTTTATATACCCCAGAAAATTAATATTATTCAGGATCAACACCTGTAAAAATACAAGAATAATGAACCTGGCGATATTGGATAATAGCTTACTGTTCATTTGGTTCCTGTAATTTTTCCACTTCTTCCTTATTCACATTTTCTATTACATAGACATATCCAATATTGGTCATGTCGTTAAAGAGCTTGATGTTGATGGTATAATAGCTCTGGGTCTGGTCCAGGGTAAAGTCTTGTATGCTTCCAATAGGAAGCCCTTTGGGGAAGATCAGAGATCTCCCGCCGGTAATTATAGTATCTCCTTTCTGCAGGGGGGCCTGCCGCGGTACGTCTATTAATTGTACAATGTTAGGATCTTTGCCGTTCCACACTAAACTCCCAAAATGATTAGATTTATTTAACTGGGCATTGATGCGGGACCTGCTGTTAAGGATTGATATCACCCTGGAATAGTTATCGTTTACACGATCTACGATCCCAACAATTCCCTGGCTCGTTATTACACCGTATTCCTGCTCTATCCCGGACTTTTCTCCACGATTGAGAGTTAGATAATTATCAACTTTTGTAAAATTATTATTAATAACCCTGGCGGTTCTGAAGAGGTAGTCACCCTCAAAGGAGGTGCTGTCCAGTTGTTTTTCTATAGAAATACTATCGTTAATATTGGAAATGATATTCCGCAGCTTGTTATTTTCCTCGAGTAGTCTTTCGTTATATTCATCGAGGTGTAAATATGTATTAATATTACTGGACCAGGAATATACACCACCGGTAACAAAATTTGCGGAGCTTACAAACCTGCTCTTATGAAATGCGTGATTCTGAATCGTGAGAAAAACAGATACAACAAACAGGATTAAGAATAAAATAGAATTCTTATTCCGAATAAGAAAGTTGAAAATCTGCTGCATAAATTAAGCTTCTCCTACTTGATCAAAATCCCTTTGTAACGGTTCAATGTCTTCAGGGTAATTCCTGTACCTCTAACAACAGCTCTTAACGGATCTTCAGCGATATAAACCGGTAGATCTGTTTTTTGTGACAATCGTTTATCCAGACCTCTAAGCATGGATCCACCTCCCGCTAAATAGATGCCGGTATTATAAATATCGGCTGCCAGCTCTGGAGGAGTTTGAGAAAGGGTTTCCATTACCGCATCTTCGATTCTCAGGATAGATTTATCTAAAGCCTTTGCGATCTCACGGTAAGAAATATTTACCTGCTTCGGTTTTCCTGTTAGAAGGTCTCTACCCTGTACGCTCATCTCATCTGGCGGAACTTCCAAATCTTCTGTTGCTGCACCAATCTGGATCTTGATCTTTTCTGCTGTGCGTTCACCCACATATAAGTTATGCTGAGTGCGCATATAATAAACGATATCATTGGTGAATACATCCCCGGCGATCTTTACAGATTTATCGCAGACGATTCCTCCAAGAGCAATAACTGCAATTTCTGTAGTACCACCTCCTATATCAACAATCATGTTACCTTTGGGTTGCATGATATCTACACCAATTCCTATAGCCGCAGCCATTGGTTCGTGAATAAGATAAACCTCTTTACCATTCACTCTTTCCGCACTTTCTTTTACAGCACGCATTTCCACTTCAGTAATTCCTGAAGGGATACAAATAACCATTCTTAAAGTGGGAGTGAAAAGTTTCTTTTTTAATGCCGGAATTTCTTTGATGAACATGGTGAGCATCTTCTCACTGGCATCAAAATCGGCAATAACCCCATCCTTTAACGGGCGAATAGTTTTGATATTCTCATGCGTCTTTCCCTGCATCATGGCCGCTTCTTTACCAACGGCAGTTATCTTGCCAGAAGTTCTGTCACGTGCTACTATTGAGGGGCTGTCTACAACTACTTTGTCGTTATGAATTATCAGGGTGTTGGCCGTACCTAAGTCTATTGCAATTTCTTCAATGAGAAAGTCAAAAAATCCCATAGTGTATTTTAAGTGTTGAGGTTTGGGTAAATGTACTAAAATTAATGTTTAAAATGGCGCGTTCCTGTCATCACCATCGCGATATTGTTTTCGTTGCAATAATCGATGCTCAGCTGATCTTTAATAGATCCCCCGGGCTGGATCACCGCTGTAATTCCGGCATTTCCTGCTATCTCCACACAGTCGGGAAACGGGAAAAATGCATCACTTGCCATCACGGCACCATTCAGATCAAAACCAAAAGATCTCGCTTTTTCTATACTCTGGGTTAAGGCATCCACTCTGGAGGTCTGTCCTGTACCGCTGGCACATAGTTGTTTGTTCTTGGCTAGAACTATGGTATTTGATTTTGTATGTTTACAGATCTTCGACGCAAATATCATGTCAGATAACTCTTCGTCTGTAGCTTTATTGTTTGTCGCCTGTTTAAGATCTTCCAGTGAATCTGTTTTAAGATCCTTATCCTGTACCAAAACTCCATTAAGACAGGTTCTTACCTGATTTTTAGGAAGTGTAACGTCTTTCAATACTAAAAGGATCCTGTTCTTTTTCCCTTTTAAAATATCTAAGGCATCTTTAGAAAATGATGGGGCAATCACAACTTCGCAGAATAATTTGTGGATTTCTTCAGCAGTTTCGGCGTCTATTTCCACATTGCTTATAAGAATACCTCCAAATGCAGATACGGGATCTCCAGCGAGAGCATCTACATAAGCCTGGTGAAGGGTGTCGCGCTGTGCCAGTCCACAGGCATTATTGTGTTTTAAAATAGCGAAAGTTGGAGCTTCACCATTAAATTCATTCATGAGATTCACCGCTGCATCTACATCAAGTAAGTTGTTATAAGATAGTTCCTTCCCGTGCAGCTTGTCGAAGATCGCATCAAAATCACCATAAAAAGTTCCCTTCTGGTGAGGATTTTCGCCATATC
>JAHELO010000245.1 GCA_024644145.1 Christiangramia sp. | reverse complement strand
TCAGAGTCTATATCTTCAAATTTTGCCCTTAAGAGAGTGCTTTTGTGCAGATAAGAGCGTTCAATAAAAAATGGAACCAGATTATCGTTGTAGTCAACGAAAACTGATTCCATTTCTGTGTAAATTTCAGGTTCATCGGTGTCAAGTTTTATGAGCACCTCGCCTTTAAAGCTAAATTTTCCAACGATCCTTCCCAGGTAGAAGCATTCTTCCTTAGTCATATCGCAGGATGCTGTTTTAAGCTTCTTTTTTGTCTTCAGTTGCAGCTTCTGCTTCACCTTCGGTCTGCTCTTCAGCAGTTTCCTCAGTAGCTTCTGCGTTGGCAGCAGCTTCCGCTTCAGCAGCAGCTTTAGCTTCTGCTTCCTCGGCTTCTTTGAATTCAGCTTCACGCTTAGCGTTAGCTTCTTTCTCAGCTTCCAGAGCTTTAGCTTTTTCTTCGTCTTTAGCTTTTGCTAAAGAGTCTTTTTTAGCTCCAATCTTTCCTTCTTTTTCTTCTAACCAAGCCTGGAATTTCTCTTCAGCCTGCTCTTCTGTTAAAGCTCCTTTTTTCACACCTACAGCAAGGTGTTTCTTAAGAAGTGCTCCTTTATAAGAAAGGATTGCACGAGCGGTATCTGTTGGTTGAGCACCATTTTGCAACCACTTAACAGCTCCGTCTACATCAAGTTCAATAGTAGCAGGGTTCGTGTTAGGGTTGTAGATTCCCAATTTCTCCAAGAATTTACCATCTCTTTTAGCGCGGGTATCCGCAGCTACGATCCAGAAAAAAGGTTTTCCTTTTTTACCGTGTCTTTGTAATCTTAATTTTACTGGCATAAAAATTAAATTTTGGGGTTCTCGACCCCGATTATTAATAAGTGTGCAAAGATACTACATTTTTCTAATTTCCAAGGGTTTCTGAAACTAATTTGAATCACCGGGTAAAAACGTTTTGGGCTAATAATTAGGAAGAATTTTAGTTAAAAATATAAGCCCCTGTTAAAAGTGGTTAATAAGTGCTAAACCCTGTTAAATAGGTTGTTAGGCCCGTTGTGGGAACTTATCTTTATTTCCAGAAAAACAGAAAAAATAAGCTATGAGTTATTCAAATGAAATTTCTAAGAAACTAAATGAGTTACTGGAAAAGAACTATGATGCCGAAAAAGGATATAAACTGGCGGCAGAGAAAGTACAGAATCAACAATTAAAAAGTTTTTTCACCAGACAAGCTCAGGAACGTAATACTTTTGGACATGATTTAAAATCTGAGATCCGCAATTTTGGCGAAGATCCAGATAAAGGAGGAAGTCTAGCCGGGGATGCCCACAGGTCCTGGATGAATCTTAAGGCCAGCCTTTCCGGAGATAAAGATGAAGCTGTACTGGAAGAAGCTATTCGCGGTGAAAAAGCTGCGGTAGAAGAATATGAAGATATACTTAAGGAGTCTGAGATCCCTGCATCTACAGGCAATCTATTGATGAAACAAAAAAATTCGATCGTAGCTGCTTTAAATGAAGTAAAGACCCTTGAGAAACAAGCTTGATGATGCTACTATTTAAGTCTTTCGGGAAAATTACCCCAATGACACGATACTGAAGGATTGTTAACCCAAAGATGCGAGCAATGTTTGATTGAAGTAGTAGTAGTTTTTAGTGTTCGTATCAGGCCTCACAAATCATCTGAATTTTCAGGTTTTTGTGAGGCTTTTTTTATCGTTAATAATTCCTGAAAACAAAGTTTTATTTCAGGGATAAAGTTCCTTATTTTAGCCCGGATGGTTTAATTTTGCAAACCATTGTTTTTTCTTCATAAAGGCATAAAATACTAAGGAATGTACCTCATTTTTGATACTGAAACCACTGGCCTTCCCAAGCGCTGGGACGCCCCTTTAACCGATTCTGATAACTGGCCGCGCTGTATACAGATAGCCTGGCAGTTGCATGATGAAATGGGGAATCTTATCGAGAATCAGGATTACCTGGTTAAGCCAGAGGGTTTCGATATTCCTTATGATTCTGAACGTATACATGGTATTTCTACAGATCTGGCCAGGGAACAGGGAATTCCCCTAGATGAGGTGCTGGAAAAATTCAATGTTGCTCTTAAAAGGTCGAAATTTGTAGTAGGTCAAAATGTAGGTTTTGATCTAAATATCATGGGGGCGGAATTCATCAGAAGAGATTTTGATAATACGCTTCAGGAAATGCCCGTTCTGGACACATGTACAGAGAAAACGGCAGAACTTTGTAAGATCCCAGGAGGTAGGGGAGGAAAGTTTAAATTGCCAACCTTAACTGAACTGCATGAGTTCCTTTTTGATGAAGCATTTGCCGAGGCACATAATGCCACGGCCGATGTAGAGGCTACTACCCGCTGTTTCCTTGAATTGATACGTCAGCGAATCTATACAGTAGAAGAACTGGATGTTCCTGCAGATTATTTCGAGAATTTCTCTGAAAGAAACCCTCAGCGAATAGAGCTTATCGGGCTGAAACATATCAACCTTAAGAAGGCTTCAGATAAGATCAGGAAAAAGCTGGAAAAACAGCAGCCCTCAGATGATATTAGCAATGAGGAGATCCAGGAGAACCTGGAAAAACTAGATGAGGTTAAATTTGCTCATTTGCATAACCACTCCCAGTTTTCGGTTTTGCAGTCTACAATTAGCATCCCAGATCTGGTGGCAGCAGCGGCAGAGGAAGATATGAATGCAGTGGCGCTAACAGATCATGCTAATATGATGGGCGCATTCCACTTTGTAAAAGAAGTAGGCACCTATAATAAAGGTGTGAAAGAGCATAATGCTACGGCCGAAGAAAATGGTGAAGACCTTAAAAAACCTTTGAAGGCAATTGTTGGTTGCGAATTTTTTGTTTGTGAAAACCATACCGATAAGAGTCGCAAAGATAACGGATACCAGATCGTGATGCTGGCAGAGAATAAGAATGGGTATCACAATCTGGCAAAAATGTCGTCCATGGCCTATACAGATGGGTTTTATTATGTGCCCCGTATAGATAAGGAAGTCATTAAAAGATATAAGGAAGATGTAATTGTCCTTACCGGAAATCTCTATGGGGAAGTTCCCAGTAAGATCCTTAATGTTGGAGAAAAACAGGCTGAAGAAGCCTTGTTATGGTGGAAACAGGAATTTGGCGATGATCTCTATATCGAATTAATGCGTCATAACCAGGAAGATGAGAACAGGGTGAACCCTGTGCTTGTTGAATTTGCAAGAAAACATGACGTTAAACTGGTTGCCACGAATAATACTTACTACTGGAAGCAGGAAGATGCAAATGCACATGATATTCTTCTTTGTGTGAAAGACGGTGAAAAACAGGCCACCCCTATTGGGCGTGGTCGCGGTTATAGGTATGGTTTGCCTAACGAGGAGTATTACTTCAAGTCTGGTGACGAAATGAAAAAGCTTTTCAAAGACCTGCCAGAGGCTATCAGCAATATTCAGGAGGTGGTAGATAAAATAGAGCCATTCGAACTGGCTCGTGATGTACTTCTTCCCAAATTCGAAATCCCGGAACAGTTTCAGAGTGAAGAAGATCTTGTAGATGGCGGGAAAAGAGGTGAAAATGCATTTTTGAAACATATTACTTTCGAGGGTGCCAGAAAGCGTTACGAGGAGATTACCCCCGATATTGAGGAGCGATTGAATTTTGAATTATCTGTAATTGAAAATACCGGGTATCCGGGTTATTTCCTTATCGTGGAAGACTTTATTAGAGCAGCTCGATGAAGCGCTGGTCGGTGGCGTAGTTGGGATGGATTACCTTGAGCGCGAG
>JAHELO010000244.1 GCA_024644145.1 Christiangramia sp. | reverse complement strand
ATTCAGGTCACTAATTACCTGCTTTCAAGCAGATAAATAAAACCATTTGCTTGTTCAATTTTAGGGGAGTTGTTATCTTTCAGCAATAATAGATTTTGAAGAACCCTAACATTGAAACATATGTCACAACAAGAAAATGAAAACCATAAAAAAGAGCTTTCTTCCGGGGATGAACACAAGCCTGAGAGCATAAAAAATGCGGAAGAAAATTCTTCAAAGGAGAATGCGGAAAAGATGTCGAAGAAATCTGTTGATGACCAGTTAAAAGACGCTTCAGAGAAAACCACAGCTAGTTCACAAGAATCAAAAACCACCGCTGCAGAGATAGAATCTACAGATCATGAAGATGCTATGCTGGACGAATCGGCTTCAGGAAAAGCAACTTCAGATCAAAAAGCCCGTGAAAAGGTTAACCCGGATGAAGACCCGTACACGGATATGGAAGAAAAAGAGGAAACTGAAAATCCTTTTTTTAAGGAACCCGAGGTATTAGAGGAAAAATCAGAGAAACCGGTAAATACTGAAAAGAAGGTTTCAGAATCTACAGATCATGAAGATGCTATAGTATCTGAATCTGCATCTGGCAGCCGGAATAAGGACGCCGAAGATGAGGAAGATGACCTGGATAGCGACATAGGAGATGCAGTAGTAGGTGAAAATAAAAAAGCATCTGGCAATAACCATGAAGAGGACATGGACAGTGCCGTAGCAGAGGATAGCGAAGATGAAAGTGCAGGGGAACGTCACGATATAGAAAAGAAGGATTATCACTCTATGAGTAAGGAAGCCCTGGCAGATGAGCTGGAAAAACTCCTGAAAAATGAGAAGGTACAGGCGATTAAAGAGCATGTAGCCGAAATTCGGGCAGAATTCAATGCCAAGTTCGATGAAGAAATGGAAGAGAAAAAAGAAGAATTTCTTGCCGATGGCGGAAATATCATTGACTTCCATTACTCAACTCCACTGAAGAAAAGATTCAATTCGCTTTATTTCGATTATAAGGAACGACGCAATAATTATTATCAGCGACTTAAGAAAGATCTCAACGAGAATCTGTCTAAAAGACTGGAATTAATAGAGGAGCTTAAAGGCCTGCTGGGTGTAGAAGAAAATATTAATACCACCTATAACCATTTTAAAGAAATACAGGAAAAATGGCGTACGGCTGGGCCTATTCCACGGGATAAGTATAATAACGTGTGGAATACTTATCACCATCATGTAGAAAATTTCTATGATTTCCTTCACCTCAACAGGGAATTCAGGGATATGGATTTTAAACATAACCTTGAGCAAAAGTTAAAGGTGATAGACCGTGCTGAAGAACTGGTACAGGAAGAAAATACTAATCGTGCCTTCCGGGAGCTACAAATGCTTCATAAAATGTGGAAGGAAGAATTAGGCCCTGTAGCTAAAGAATACAGAGAAGATATCTGGGAAAGATTTAGTACTGCCACTAAAAAGATCCACGATAAACGTCAGGAATACTTCAATCAGCTCGACGAGCTTTCAGAAAAGAATTGGGAGCGCAAGCAGGAGATCATTGAAAAAATTAAAGAAATAGCAGAGCTGGAACTGGATAGCCATAATAAATGGCAGCAAAAGATAAAGGAGATCGAAGCCTTACGGGAAGAGTTCTTTAATGCCGGGAAAGTGCCAAGAAGTAAAAATCAGGAGACCTGGAATAGCTTCAAGGAAAACGTGAGGAAATTCAATCGTAAAAAGAATGCTTTTTATAAGAATCTGAAAAAGCAACAATACGAAAACCTGGAAAAGAAAAAAGAGCTTATCCAGATTGCTGAAGATAATAAGGATAGTGATGATTTCAAGACGGTTACTCCTCTAATGAAAAAGATCCAGGCCGACTGGAAAAAAATTGGTCATGTTCCCAGAAAAGACAGTGATAAAGTCTGGAAGCAGTTTAAGAAGGCTTGCAATCATTATTTTGACCGAATGCATGCTCAGAAAAATGAGGATAATAAGGAAGAAATAGAAGCCTTTGAAAAGAAGAAAGAGATCCTGGATAAGCTGAAGACCATTGAACTATCAGGTAATAAGAAAGAGGATCTTCCAAAAATAAAAGAACAAATCAACGCCTGGAAAGAAGTAGGCAAAGTCCCTTATAATAAGCGATTTATTGAAGGTAAGTTCAACAAAGCTTTAGATCAATTATTCAAGAAAATGGATATTGATAATACCAAGGCAGAAATGCTGAAATATGAAAATAAGATTCAGGCACTGGATGAAGCCGATGATGATAAGAAGATAAGAAATGAACACTATTTTCTTACTAAAAAGATTGAAGAAACAAAGTCTGAGATCAGGCAGCTGGAGAATAACCTTCAATTCTTCTCCAACGTTGATGATGACAATCCATTAGTACAGGAAGTACATAAGAATATTGAAAATCATAAGGCCGATCTTGAGGTTTGGCAGGAAAAATTACGCAAGATCAAGTCTTTATACTAAAAAATGAAAATGCTTTGCAGCTTATGCAATTGTACCACCCGAAATTTTGAAACAGTGAATGAGCGGGTATATGTGCAATGTACAGGCTGCATGGCAATTTTACTATCCCAAAAGCATTTCCTGAGTCCGCAGGCTGAAAAATTCAGATACAGCCTGCATAATAACGATGTAAACGATCCCGCATATATTAAGTTTGTTACACCTGTCATTAATAGGATAAGGAAAGACTTTACTACAGATTCTACCGGCCTGGATTTTGGATGTGGGACGGGACCTGTGATCACATCTGAATTAAATAAATTGGGGTATAACATAGACCTCTATGACCTATATTTTAAACCAGATTCTAAGGTTTTTACCAGAAAATATGATTTTATTATCTGTTGCGAGGTTATGGAGCATTTTAAAGATCCATTAAAGGAGTTCCAGTTACTTAGGTCCATGCTAAAAGATGGGGGCAAATTATATTGTAAAACCGAGGTTTGGAGTGAATCTATCGGGTTTACAGACTGGCATTATAAAAATGACCAGACCCATGTGATCTTTTATAACAGGGAAACTTTAGAATGGATAAAAGAAAACCTGAATTTTTCCAAATTAGAAACTCGGGAGAGGTACCTGGTATTCACAGCCTGATCACTGTTTTTTAGCCTCGTTCCAGAACACATCCATTTCTGAAAGGGTCATATCTTTTAAAGCTTTATTATTTTCCTTTGCTTTAGCTTCCAGATATTGGAACCTTTTAATGAACTTTTTATTAGTCCTTTCCAGTGCGTTCTCAGGGTTTATTTTTAAAAACCTGGCATAATTGATCATGGAAAAGAGAACATCGCCGAATTCGGCTTCCATTTCCTCCTTGTTGTCCAGTGTGACTTCGTGCTGAAGCTCTTCCAGCTCTTCCTTTAGTTTTTCGAAAACCTGCTGGGGTTCCTCCCAGTCAAAACCTACTCCTGCAACCTTATCCTGGATCCTGTTTGCCTTTACCATGGCTGGCAAAGAAGCCGGTACGCCTTCCAGTACACTTGTCTTACCTTCTTTAAGTTTAAGGTTCTCCCAGTTCTTCTTTACCTCTTCCTCATCCTGAACCATTACGTCACCATAGATATGTGGATGACGGTCAATTAACTTATCACAAATGCTATTTGCGACATCTGCGATATCAAAATCATTCGTCTCGCTCCCGATTTTTGCGTAAAAAACGAGATGTAAGAGCACATCACCTAATTCCTTTTTGATCTCCTCCATATCCCTGTCCAGGATAGCATCTCCAAGTTCGTAAGTCTCTTCAATGGTGAGATGTCTTAAAGACT
>JAHELO010000243.1 GCA_024644145.1 Christiangramia sp. | reverse complement strand
ATCATTCGTAAATCCACCTTCCGGATTTAAAGTATAGTGAAATTTGCTTTCGTAATATTCGGTATAACCAGGATATTTTTCGAAGGATTTATATAGGTCTTCTGCAGAAGCCAGTCTAAGAAGCACATCCATGGTAAGGTCATAACCTCTAACTGCATAGCGATTAGGATTAGTACTAAATCTCTCCAGGTATTTTTTATTAAATTCTTCAGTTTCTACACTATCGTACTCCTTATCTACCGACGGATAATGAAATTTCAACTTACCTAGATGGTTATTAGAAACTATATCATTTTCGTAGGCATCATTTTTATTTGTAGTCATTAGCGTGATATTATGGTTTCTGGCCAGCCTGTTTAAAGCGGAAGTAACACTGCTAACAACATTAATATTTTCAGATTCCAGGACGACGATATTAGATCCCTGGGTAAGCATGCCTGCCAGGGAAGCCTCTGATACAAAATTATCTGTTGGGGTAATGGTTCTTGCCGAAGGCAAAATACCCGCAAGTTCACTTTTTATTTTATACGCTTTTCCGTCGGCTACAATTATCACGTTCTTACCTGCAGAATTTCTTGAAATGAATTCCAGCATCGCATTTCTCATCAGGTCTTCACTGGGAATAGACTGGAAGATATTCCGATGCCCATTCATACTTCTATTAGAAAGAGGATTAATTACTGGCACTCCTTTGCTTTCCAGCCTTGAAGCTGCAACTTCAGTAGGCGATTTAAGCAAGGGGCCGATCACAGCATCAACATTATTAAAATTATGGCTGTTTATTAGATTAGCTACCTCAGAATCATTTTGCTTGGTATCATACACCCTTAGGTTAGTAGAGACACCCATTGACTTTGCTTTATCCAGGGCGAGCAACACACCACTATAAAAATCCAGAGAGATTCTTACCACTCTTTCATTCATAATTGTATGCCTATAAGTGTCTAAAGAATCACGCTCAATTTTGTTGAGATTAAAGGGTAATAAGAGTACAATTTCCTTCGTACTTCTATTACTAATAAACCTGCTTAGATCCAGTTTAGTACTGGCATCGCCGCCGGCACTCATAAAATCTTCATCATCTAGATCACGACCATCAGGGTTTTCAGGCACTTTTAAAACCATCCCGAATTTAAGACCATCTTTAAGGGCAGGATTCAGCTGTTTTAGTGAATCCAGACTAACTCCGAATCTCCTGGTGAGGCTGAATAAGGTTTCCTGAGGTTTTACTTCATAGAATCTAAATCTATCATCTGTAATGATCACGGGCTCGTCTTCAAGTACATCTACCCCTACCCTGATCATCATACCTGGCTGAAGTGTCTCTACCTTAGGATTTATTGCTTCCAGCTCTTTCACGGTCATCCCATATTTCCTGGCGATCCCAAACTTGGTTTCTTTAGGCAATACAATATGTTCACGAGTTTTTGTTATCTGGTTTCCTCCTGAACCAGCCCCGGAAGGTTGATCTGTAGTTTTATTAAGAACAGGCGAAGGATTGGAAGAGGCCACCTCATTCTTCTCAGGAATTCTTATGATTTCACCAATTTGCAATTCTTTAGAATAAAGTTGCTTATTATATCTCTTGATATCATCTATTCCCACTCCATATTCTCTGGATAAAGAATATAAAGTTTCCTTTTTTTTGACCTTATGCTCTACGAATTTGTCCGATTTATCAGCTGAGTCACCAGACCCTTGAGCAGTTACCGGAATCACCAGCTTCTCATTTATACCTATCCCCTGTTTGGCATCGGGATTATATTTATAAATATCTTCTTCATCTATACCATATGTCTGTGAGATGCTGAATACAGTTTCTCCCTTTTTTACGGTATGATATTTATACGCCTGTGCATTTGCAGAAGTAGAATAAATTTGAAAAAGAAAACATATTATAAACAGGTACTTCATTATGATCGATTTAGGTTGAAAAGATAGTCTATTATTCCCACTCTATCGTTGCAGGGGGCTTGGAACTAATATCATATACCACCCTATTAACGCCTTTTACCCGGTTAATTATTGTGTTGGAAGTTTTTTGTAAGAACTCATAGGGTAAATTCACCCAGTCTGCCGTCATACCATCGGTAGATTCCACCGCTCTAAGTGCCACTACCTGTTCGTAGGTTCTTTCGTCTCCCATGACTCCTACAGATTGTACAGGTAATAAGATTGCCCCTGCCTGCCATACTTTATCATATAACATCCAGTCTCTTAAACCCTGTATAAAAATATGGTCTACTTCCTGAAGAATTCGCACCTTTTCGGCTGTAATATCCCCCAGGATTCTAATGGCAAGTCCTGGTCCCGGAAAAGGGTGTCTCCCCAGCAATTCCTGATCTATCCCGAGTTCTTTTCCTACCCTTCTTACTTCGTCCTTGAACAACATTCTAAGAGGTTCCACCACTTTAAGTTTCATAAAATCTGGCAGTCCTCCCACATTATGATGGGATTTAATGGTTACTGATGGGCCGTTAACAGAAACCGATTCTATAACATCTGGGTAAATTGTTCCCTGAGCCAGGTATACCACGTCTTTTATCTCATGCGCCTCATCATCAAAAACTTCAATAAAGGTGTTTCCAATCGCCTTTCGTTTTTCTTCCGGATCACTCAATCCTTTTAAGGCATCCAGAAAACGCTCAGATGAATCTACACCTTTCACGTTCAAGCCCATATGTTTGTATTGATCAAGAACGCTTTCAAATTCATTCTTTCTCAAAAGACCATTATTCACAAAAATACAATACAGGTTTTTCCCTATGGCCTTATGTAATAAAACAGCAGCTACCGTAGAGTCTACACCTCCACTCAAACCAAGAACTACTTTATCGTCTCCAATTTTTTCCTGAAGCTCAGAGACAGTAAGATCTACAAAAGCCCCGGGCGTCCAGGATTGCTGTGTCCCTGCAATCTTAACCAGGAAATTCTCCAGCAGCTGTTTACCATCTGTAGAATGATAAACTTCCGGATGAAACTGAATTCCATAGGTTTCCTCCCCATCAATCCTATAAGCTGCATTTAATACATCTGAAGTACTGGCCAACCTCACCGCATTCTCAGGCAGTTCAATTATAGAGTCTGAATGACTCATCCATACCTGGGAATTTTCTTTAATATTCTCAAACAGTACTTCTGCGTCCTTGATCACAGTAAGATTTGCACGGCCATATTCTCTGGTATCTGAAGGTTCAACCTTCCCCCCGTGGAAATGTGCAAAATACTGGGCGCCATAGCAAACGGCAAGAATTGGTAATTTCCCTCGTATTTGAGAAAGATCTGGATGTGGAGCATCTTCTGCTCTTACCGAAAAAGGACTCCCGGAAAGAACAACAGCTTTAAAACCTGATAAATCTTCTGGTATTTTATGATAAGGATAAATTTCGCAGTAAATGTTCAGCTCTCTAACTCTTCGCGCGATAAGCTGTGTGTACTGCGAGCCAAAGTCTAGGATGAGTACGTTGTTTTGCATGCGCAAAAATAGGAAATTGAGGCTAAATTAAAACCTGCAGGAGAATTAAATTTAACTTAATAATCCCGTTGATCTACTCTAATTGAGAGGCTGGACTAACTAATAATATTTAATTAAAGAGCATAAAAACAACAGAGCCTCAAAGTAATATTCCCCGAGGCTCTGCTTTTGGCTGGTTAGTAAATTTTTCTCTATTTCACAGCAGCAGAAGAACTTATCATATCCCGATAGATCTTCCATTTCCCATCTGTTTTCTTCCATAATGAGCCATAGTGCCCATGATCAACTTTTTGGCCTTCATTAGTATA
>JAHELO010000242.1 GCA_024644145.1 Christiangramia sp. | reverse complement strand
TTTTAATAATACCCTGGAACTTTTTGAACCACCGGTAGCTTATCATACAGCCTTTCAACAACCTACAGGAAAACGATTTGGAGCAGATGCTACCTATCAAGGAGAAAACAGGACTGCCGGAGCCAGAATAACCTATTACGCCAAAATTCCAGCAAAACAGGATTCTTTGGTCACTGAAAAAAAATCTGGAGCCAAGACTAAAAGAAAAGCTGGTAAAGCAACTAAAATGCAGAGTGAAGGTGGATCTGGAGATTTAAAAGAAAATCTGGTAAAAGATACAGCACAATCTGTGGCTGTAAAATGGGATTCTATTAAATTAAAGATTTATGACGGCGAGCGTCTTATTCGTACTATCAAAGAGAAAGCACCAGATACCAGTGGGTTACACACCATAATCTGGAGATTAGACGAAAAAGGTGTTGAGTATCCCAGTCGTGAAATAAAGGATAACAAGAGTGAACCTTCGGGAATAGATGTTCTACCAGGAAAATATAAACTCGTATTGCATTTTGGTGATAAGACATCTGAAGAAATGATTGAGGTAAAAACTGATCCTAGGCTGAATGTTTCTCTAAAAAATTCCAAAGAGATCTACTCAGCATTGAAGGAATTGGAACAAATGACACAAACTGCAGCATATGCCGTAAAACAATTAGTTGAGAGTAAAAATATTGCTGAAGAATTTCAGAAAGATTTGAAAGGGAAAAAAAGTGAAGAAGAGAGATTCGAAGACGCGATAAAAGAAAGTAAAGAGGTAATTGAAACGATAGAAGGTATAATTGCCCTTTACCTGGGAAAAAAGGATGACAGGCAGGGAATCGTAAGAAATCGGGAAAATACCGTTATGCAAAGAATTGGAGTAGCCAGATCTTATGTAGGTAGCAGGCAGGATGGCCTCACTCGAACTGAAAATATTCTGGTAGATCATGCGAGGAATGAACTTAACGAAGCCCTTAAGAAAATTAATAAATTCTTTAAAACTGAATGGCCTAAATATCGATCAGAAATGGAATCACTTGAATTGCCAAAATTTAAAGAAATAAAAACCTTTGATCTTTCGAATTAATAGCTTTCAATAATTCATCTATGCCCCCTGTACCACCAGGGGGCTTTTTTTATATAATTTTTTCTCTTTCAGAATGATGTATTGCCTTCTCGCTATCTCTGAAGTAACAGGTAGTCACATTCATTGAATTTAGATTTGCCATCACTTTTTGAACTTTTCCATTTTGTTTACTGGAAGTCTGCCTTATATACACAGCCTTAATATTCATGGGAAAAGTTTTACAGATTCTCTCATACAGGTAAGGGTCATGCTGGGAATCGTCACCTAATAATACATATTGTAGATGGGGATAAAACGAGATAATGTCCTTTATCTTTATGAATTTATGATCATGATTGCCCCTGCCCGATCTAACAAAATCCCTTAAACCGGTTTTTATCTTTTTTAATTTAATCACGGCCTTGGGTAGTTCATGCATCGAGGCAAATTCTTCTATAAAATCATATAAATTCCATTCGCTGCTGGAAACAAAAAAGAAAGAATTTTTGGCTTTACCATCCTGGCCGGAATGGCTCAGCCTTGTATAATGCTTCACCACATCATCAAACACCTTTCTTTTGTTAATGTTCTTAGATAACATCACATACAGTTTTTTAAAAAAGCTGTTGCTATGGGAGATCAGGAAAGTATCGTCAATATCAGATATTATCGCAAGTTTTCCCGGGTAAGGTTTTAAAAGTTCCCCCTTTTCTATCATACCAAATTCATACATCTTACAAGTCACTTCATACTCATGCCAGCCCGGCTCAAGGTCTGCCTTATAAGGTATCGTAAAGCGAAAATAGCCATCTTCCTGGGTTTTGGTGGTTACTTCAAGTTCTTTGAATTTTAACTTTACCTCAAAGTTTTCCAGAGGTTTGATCCTGAATTTATGCAGAATAGCATGGGCATGTTTAATTCCTCTTTTTTCTATACTGAATTTGTCTGGCGCCCAGGATTTAAATAAATGTCCAAAGACAATAAGTTCCTCATTATTAACATAACCACGATATAACTTAAGATCCAGTTTCAAAATATTGGCCTTTTTTTAAAATTCCTTCATTCCAAAATACTTATTTTTAAGCGTTTCGTAAAAGCAAACCAATGAATTTTAAGGAAGTTTTATTGATTGTAAATCCCATTGCCGGGGATATTAACAAGAAGAAGATCATCTCTAAATTTAAGGATAAGGTAAAATCTTCAAATGCAAACTTTCATTTGTTTACCACTACTGGTGAAAACGATTCTGAAAAGATTAAATCCCGGCTCAGAGATGGCAAAATAGACCGGGTGGTTGTGGCTGGAGGCGATGGGACCATAAATCTGGTAGCCGATGCCGTTAAGGAGATGGATATCATATTAGGTATTATCCCTGCAGGATCTGCAAACGGCCTTGCGGTTAATTTTGATATTCCAGATGATCTGGAGGAGCAAATAAGTATAGCACTAGGAAATACTTTCATAGATCTGGACCTGTTGTGTATAAATGATAATATCTGCCTGCATATGAGCGATCTCGGCATTAATGCTGAGCTTGTGAAAAATTATGAAAATTCTTCCATAAGAGGAAAATTTGGATATTTATTACAATCTATTCCCACATTGATAAAAAGTGAATTCCCGTTTGATTTCCATATAGAAACGGGGAAAGATCAAAAAACTGCTACCGCAGTTTTACTTGGGTTTGCCAACATGCAGAAATATGGTACAGGAGCGAATGTGAACCCGCACGGTAAGCCTAATGACGGTGTTTTTGAGATCCTTATCTTCAAAAGACTGAGCCTAAGTGAGATCCTTAAAACTTTAAGAAACGAGGCTGACCTGGATCCTGAATTTGTGGAAATCTTACAGGCTAGTGAAGCCGTTATTACCTGTAAGAAACCCGTAGCTTTTCAGGTAGATGGGGAATATTTAGGAATGGAAACGAAAATTGATATTAGAATACTGGATAAAAAAATTAAAATGGCCATCCCATAGTCCTAAGTTTATTAATCAGCTTTTACAGGTAAATAGACCTCTGCCTTCCAGTTGAGCTCATCATTATCAATTTTTGGATTATCATTAAAAATTTCTAAGGGCCAGCCGTCGCGCTCGTAGCCTCGTTCTGAGGCCAGATATAAAAGATCGAACCAGCTAACATGAGAAAGACGGTAATTACCATTAAAAATTACCTTAACAGCTTTTTGAGGTGGGAATTTTTTTAAATGTAAAGAGCGGGTCTCCTCCAGGTTACCAATTTCCTTTAAAGGAAAACAAAATTCAAAATCTATAATATCCCGTTCTCTGTCCCACCTGGTTACCTGCAAAAAAGGAAACCCTTTAAGGTCTGCTTTATTTTCTAACAAAAAATTCTCAAGGAGAGAAATAGTTCTCATCATCTCCCCGGCTTTTTCAGTTAATAGAACATTTTTTGAAGTACTACAAACGCACTCCTGGGCCGGAGTTTCTGCCAGAGACTTTTCAGGAGTTATTTTATAGAGGTTCTGATGGTCTTCCAGTTCTTTTTTAAAGGATAAAATACGCTGTTTAAGACTATCTACATAATGACTTTTCTGAAAAGGATTTACAATATCAATCCTATTGGCCAATTGATTTTTATGAGATAATATATTGAGCGTAATCGCTGTAGTGCTATCGGTCAACTTTTCCAGTTCCCATTTTAGTTCAAGAGGATCTGAACTTGCATTCACCTGCTGGATTAGGGTATTAAAATAATCTCTGCCTACGATTTCTATTCTCC